>NZ_CP144906.1:922500-925000 GCF_036699995.1 Clostridium beijerinckii
CCGGCGAAGTTGTAGTGCGAGTGAAGATGCTCGCTACCCGCGATTGGACGGAAAGACCCCGTAGAGCTTTACTGTAGCTTAGCATTGAATTTCGGTATTGTCTGTACAGGATAGGTGGGAGACTGGGAAACTAGGGCGTCAGCCTTGGTGGAGTCGTTGTTGGGATACCACCCTGATAGTATTGAAGTTCTAACTGGATGCCATGAAACTGGTGACAGGACATTGTTAGGTGGGCAGTTTGACTGGGGCGGTCGCCTCCTAAAATGTAACGGAGGCGCCCAAAGGTTCCCTCAGAACGGTCGGAAATCGTTCGAAGAGTGTAAAGGCAGAAGGGAGCCTGACTGCGACACCTACAAGTGGAGCAGGGACGAAAGTCGGGCTTAGTGATCCGGTGGTACCTCGTGGGAGGGCCATCGCTCAACGGATAAAAGCTACCTCGGGGATAACAGGCTGATCTCCCCCAAGAGTTCACATCGACGGGGAGGTTTGGCACCTCGATGTCGGCTCGTCGCATCCTGGGGCTGAAGTAGGTCCCAAGGGTTGGGCTGTTCGCCCATTAAAGCGGCACGCGAGCTGGGTTCAGAACGTCGTGAGACAGTTCGGTCCCTATCCGTCGCGGGCGTAGGAAATTTGAGAGGAGCTGTCCTTAGTACGAGAGGACCGGGATGGACTGACCTATGGTGTACCAGTTGTTTCGCCAGAAGCATAGCTGGGTAGCTAAGTCGGGAAGGGATAAACGCTGAAAGCATCTAAGTGTGAAGCCCACCTCAAGATGAGATTTCCCATAGCATAAGCTAGTAAGACCCCTTGAAGACTACAAGGTTGATAGGTCAGAGGTGTAAGTATGGTAACATATTTAGCTGACTGATACTAATAGGTCGAGGGCTTGACCAATATAATCAAGTTGTAATATACATTAAAGAAACTGTGTGCAATTTTGAAAGAACAAAGTTTTTTCAAATTAAAGATCTCGTGGTGATGGCATAGAGGTAACACTCCTTCCCATTCCGAACAGGAAAGTTAAGGTCTATAGCGCCGATGGTACTGCATGGGAGACTGTGTGGCAGAGTAGGACGTTGCGAGGTAAGCAAAAAAGATAGTTGTAATAACTATCTTTTTTTATTTTGCATAAAAAATGTGATTACTAATTTTAGTGAAGAATATAATAATAAATTTAAAAATAGTCTTAGGTTCTGATATAAGAAGTGTCACTTAGAACTTGATGAAGAATTAAATGTATATAATTTGAATTAATTGACAAATATTTTTAGATATGATAATGTTAATTTATTGAAGGATTTATTGTAAAAATATAGTAAGTCTTATGAAAGGAGAAATGGTAATATGATAAAGAGTGTAAAGGTGATTGCTGTTTAAACTAAATATGGGCGGAAATACATTCTTATGGTAGTTGTACCTTTTATTTGTGTTATATTTTCGCAGAATTTAGATAACCTTTCATAAATATGTGTACTATTAAGGACGAATATCATAACAGGTTTGCCTGTTTTTATAATGCCCGCAGATAGAAGCCATTTATAGGTTTGTGTCTGCGGGATTTTTCTGTCCATTTTTAGATATTCAGTAATATCAATAGTATATGATAAGAGCAGCAATCAAAGAGGAGAGATGTGCAATGAAGAATTTAAAATTAAAATCTATGAAAAATTTAAGAATTTCAAAATCAAGCAAAAAGGAGATTTAAAAATGAAAGAAGTAAATCATATAATAACTATGAAGCAATATATAGGTGAAAAAGAATATAAAGAAATAAATGAACTTCAAGAGATAGTCATTTTGAATGATAATGTAAATTTAAAATTAGAATTGGACTTTAAATTAGACATACAAAATAATTCAGAAGGATCAAATAAAAAAATAAATGAATTTTTATATTATGTAGATGATGTTTTAGTTGCTTACCTTGGAATTTCATGTTTTGGAGGAAATATGGCTGAGCTTAATGGAATGACTCATCCAGAATGGAGGAGGAAAGGTATCTTTAAAAAACTCTTTGACCTTGCAATAGATGAATGTAGTAGGAATGGTTTCAAGAAGATATTATTATTAACGGATGGTAAATCTAAATCTGGAAATGAATTTATAAAAGCAGTAGGAGGAGAATACGATTTTTCTGAATATGGGATGGAATTAATAATTCAGCATCTTTTAGAAAATTTAGTTCCTATTAATTTAAGAAAAGCAAAGGCATCAGATAAGAAGGAATTATCAAGACAAGACTTGATTTATTTTTCTGATAAGGAGGAAAATGAAAGTTTCAGAGTTTCAGCTGAAGAAGAAACTGAACAAATTGAGGAAGATGAATCAAGAATAAAGAATGCTTATATAGCTGAATTAAACAATGAAATCATAGGTAAAATTCATATTGAATATAATGATGACTCAGCTTTCATATTGGGTTTTGGCGTGTTACCAGAGTTTAGAGGAAAAGGCTATGGAAGAGCAGTACTAAAGGCAGCTTTAAAATTAATAAGTGAAA
>NZ_CP144906.1:2172500-2180000 GCF_036699995.1 Clostridium beijerinckii
AGTCGATGGACAATTGGTTGATATTCCAATACCACTATAATCGTTATTATCGATGGTGTGACGGAGAAGGATAGGATGTGCTAGCTATTGGATGCTAGTCTAAGCGTTTAGGGAGTTGGGATTGGCAAATCCGTTCCAACAATTCTGAGGCGTGATGGGGAAGGTTCTACGGAACCGAAGTATCTGATTCCATGCTTCCAAGAAAAGCATCTAGAGAGAGAAGTAGTGCCCGTACCGCAAACCGACACAGGTAGATGAGGAGAGAATCCTAAGGCCGACGGAAGAATTGCAGTTAAGGAACTAGGCAAATTGACCCCGTAACTTCGGGAGAAGGGGTGCCTGAGAAATCAGGCCGCAGAGAATAGGCACAAGCAACTGTTTAACAAAAACACAGGTCTCTGCTAAAGCGAAAGCTGATGTATAGGGGCTGACGCCTGCCCGGTGCTGGAAGGTTAAGGGGAACACTTAGCGAAATATCGCGAAGGTGTGAACTTAAGCCCCAGTAAACGGCGGCCGTAACTATAACGGTCCTAAGGTAGCGAAATTCCTTGTCAGGTAAGTTCTGACCCGCACGAATGGCGTAATGACTTGTGCACTGTCTCAACTGCAAATCCGGCGAAGTTGTAGTGCGAGTGAAGATGCTCGCTACCCGCGATTGGACGGAAAGACCCCGTAGAGCTTTACTGTAGCTTAGCATTGAATTTCGGTATTGTCTGTACAGGATAGGTGGGAGACTGGGAAACTAGGGCGTCAGCCTTGGTGGAGTCGTTGTTGGGATACCACCCTGATAGTATTGAAGTTCTAACTGGATGCCATGAAACTGGTGACAGGACATTGTTAGGTGGGCAGTTTGACTGGGGCGGTCGCCTCCTAAAATGTAACGGAGGCGCCCAAAGGTTCCCTCAGAACGGTCGGAAATCGTTCGAAGAGTGTAAAGGCAGAAGGGAGCCTGACTGCGACACCTACAAGTGGAGCAGGGACGAAAGTCGGGCTTAGTGATCCGGTGGTACCTCGTGGGAGGGCCATCGCTCAACGGATAAAAGCTACCTCGGGGATAACAGGCTGATCTCCCCCAAGAGTTCACATCGACGGGGAGGTTTGGCACCTCGATGTCGGCTCGTCGCATCCTGGGGCTGAAGTAGGTCCCAAGGGTTGGGCTGTTCGCCCATTAAAGCGGCACGCGAGCTGGGTTCAGAACGTCGTGAGACAGTTCGGTCCCTATCCGTCGCGGGCGTAGGAAATTTGAGAGGAGCTGTCCTTAGTACGAGAGGACCGGGATGGACTGACCTATGGTGTACCAGTTGTTTCGCCAGAAGCATAGCTGGGTAGCTAAGTCGGGAAGGGATAAACGCTGAAAGCATCTAAGTGTGAAGCCCACCTCAAGATGAGATTTCCCATAGCATAAGCTAGTAAGACCCCTTGAAGACTACAAGGTTGATAGGTCAGAGGTGTAAGTGTGGTAACACATTTAGCTGACTGATACTAATAGGTCGAGGGCTTGACCAATATAATCAAGTTGTAATATACATTAATAGAGGAAGCTCGACTCACTGGCGTTCGCTGAGTAAGTTCGAGTATCCAAATATAAAATTTGGACTCTCACTTATGTGCAATTTTGAAAGAACAAATTCTTTCAAATAGCGTTCCGCGATAGCTCAATGGTGGAGCACTCGGCTGTTAACCGATAGGTTGGAGGTTCGAGTCCTCTTCGCGGAGCCAATATCTCGTGATGATGGCATAGAGGTAACACTCCTTCCCATTTCGAACAGGAAAGTTAAGGTCTATAGCGCCGATGGTACTGCATGGGAGACTGTGTGGCAGAGTAGGACGTTGCGAGGTAAGTATTAAAGATAGTCATAATGGCTGTCTTTTTTTTTATCAAATTTTGGCATGGTGAATATATAGGTATATAAAAATAGGAATCTCATCAATAATGTGGAATAATAATGGTTATTCTGTTAAAATATAGATGAATATGCTAGAATTTGTGTTAGTGAATACTTGCATTTCATTATCATATGTTTTCTAAAACATTTAATTAATCAAAGTTTATTTTAAAATCATCAAGATACACAAAACCAATAAACTTATAAAGAATTAATTATATTATTTATAACTTATGTGGTTGAAATTTCATTTGAGAATCTATATAGTAATTAGGTGGGAATTATTGTAGGTTTAATATAAATTTATTATGCTCGCTATATAGCATTGTTAAGATGAACTATGATAAAAATAACTAATAATTCATTTACAAAGGAGACAGATATGCCTAATATTTTTGACGGACTTAGAAAAATTTCAGATAATGACATCATTGAACAAATTGCATTACTTGAAACAATGAATGTGACAAATATATCAAAGCCAATTATACAAAAGGCTAAGAAAAGAACTATAAGTATAATTAATTTTATAGGAAGTAAAATAGGAAAAAATCGTGTGCTCGAAGAACCGGAGGTAAAAGAAATATGGGCTTTGGTAGACGAAAAAAAAGAGGAATTGGAAAAGTGTACAAGAAATGAGTTAAATGAAAGGTTGTTCAATATTCTTGCTGAAAAAATTAATGATAATTTAGAGAGTCCAACAGAGGACGAAGTATCAATAGAGGTAATAGAGGAAGCAGCTAAACTATATAAAGTACATAAAAACTTAATGCCAAACCATAAGGCTGATATTATTTATTCAAAATATAATGAAAAGCTTAGTGGTAAGGCTAAAGAATATATAAATGGACAAGCTTTTGTAGATTTACAAGAAACTACAAAAGATATAGAAGAAATTATAAGTAGTATGGATGAAGAACAAAAAAGAGAATTTACTCAATCAGTAGATGTTGCAAAATTGACATTTCTTAATGTGTGGAAAAAATTAGATAGGCAACATTTTATAAGACTTATATGGTTATGCGTTAAGGCTTATGGAGGTAGATTTACTGTAAAAGAAGAAGAACTTCCGAGTTTTGTAACAAGTGAAGAGGAAGTTGAGGCATTTAAAAGAGAAGAAGAATTAAAGAAGTCGCAGGAAGAATTGTTAAAGTTGAAAAAACAAATAGAATTATGCAAGGATAAAATAAATTCTATTGAGAAGAGTTTAGAGAAAGAAAAACGTCTATTGAAGAATGCGATTAGAAGTAAAGATAAAGCTGAAGAAGATATAATAGACCTAGGGAAAATACATATTAAGTTAGCATCAGTCAAGAAATCATATGAAGATGAATTAAAAGAGATTAAACTTAAAATGGAAAATGCACCATTAGAGGAATTGGATTCACTGATGGAAGAATTTAAAGTAGTTAAGTTTGAAGAAATTGATATAAATAATAAGATTTCAGATATTAATATAAAGGCTACATATAAGAAGGAATTGATAGATGACAATGTTAAAGTAATATCTATTAAAGAGGAAAGTATAAAAAACATTGGAATGGAATTTCAACATTTGAAAGAGGAAGCGCATAACTTGGTAGACGCCTATAATAAAATGAAAAGTGATGTGAGAAATAAAGAAGAAGAAAAAAAGAATGAAATATTCAAGAAATGGAGTCAATTTTTCAACAAGTTTACTTTTAACTTTGATAACTTAGGCAATATGGTAAGTTTTACTAGAAACGAATTACTAAAAATCGAACAATGTTTATATGAATTACATTTTACAAATGATCCAATGGCTTTAAGCATGGGAGTAATAGAAAGTAAAGGTAATAAGAAAAAAAAGGAAGAATATGAATATATAGATGTAAGCTTCTTAGATGGTTTTAAAATTGAGATTCAGTTTATGGTATTGGGAAATGGAGAAAAGAAAGTACATATAGATGAGATCACTCCAGAATTTTAAATTATCTCATAAGTTATTTTTTACAAGTATTTGGATAAAATTATAATTATGAAATATTTGCTAAGAATACAAGATAAAATAAGGAGATAATAAAATGAATAGTTCTGAATTAACATTAAAAGATGTTAATGAAATCCTTGAAGAGCAAAAAGAGTTTTTTGGTACTCAGGCCACGAAGAAAATAGAATTTCGGATTAACCAATTAAAAAAACTTAAAGAAAGTATAAAAGATTATGAAAGCAAAATTACTGAAGCTTTAAGTCTTGATTTAGGGAAACATGAATTTGAATCATATGTAACAGAAATAGGATTCATATACTTGAGTATAGAGAATACAATTAATAATTTAAAGAAATGGGCAAAGCCTAAGAAAACAAAAACACCGATATTTTTAAAACCTGGAAAAAGTTATATAGTTAGTGAACCTTATGGAAGTGTGCTAATAATAGGTCCTTACAATTATCCGTTTCAACTCGTTATTGAGCCGTTGATAGGTGCAATTAGTGCAGGGAATTGCATCGTAATAAAACCTTCTGAAATTTCGTTAAATGTTTCGAATATAATAACTGAAATGATTTCAAAAACATTTGATAAAAAATATATAAGTTGCGTAGAAGGAAGTGTTAAGACAAATATTTCATTGATAAATTCTCAATTTGACTATATATTCTTTACTGGAAGCGTTAATGTTGGGAAGATAATCATGAAAGCGGCAGCACAAAATTTGATTCCAGTGACTCTAGAGTTAGGAGGTAAAAGTCCAGTAATAGTGGATGAAACTGCTAATATCAAAATTTCTGCTCAAAGGATTATTTGGGGAAAGACTTTAAATGCAGGGCAGACATGCGTAGCACCCGATTATCTTATGGTTAGTAAAAATATTAAAGGTGAGCTTATTAAAGAAATGAAAAATGCCATAAAAGAATTCTTTGGAGATAACGTTAAATCTAGTGAATATTATGGTAGGATAATAAATGATAAGCATTTTAACAGAATAAAAAATTTAATTGATAGAGATAAAAAAGGAATCCTTTATGGAGGCACTTATGATGAACATGAAAGGTTTATAGAGCCAACAATTATAGATGTATCAGAATTTGAATCGGAAAGCATGAAGGAAGAGATATTTGGGCCTGTACTTCCTATTATTGAGTTTGTTAATTTTGATGATGTTGTAATGAAAATCAAAAGCATGCCTAAACCTCTGGCTCTTTATATATTCACTAATAATAAGAAAACACAAGAAAGAGTTATTGAAGAAATACCTTCAGGAGGCGTTTGTATAAATGATACTTTAAATCATTTAGCAAATAGTAATTTGCCATTTGGAGGTGTTGGAAATGCAGGCATAGGAGCTTATCATGGAGAAGAGAGCTTTAAAACATTTTCTCATAGAAAAAGTGTTTTAAACAAAGGAGCAAAAATAAATATTAAGATGCTTTTTCCACCATATAGTTCAAAAAATATGATTTTAGTCAAAAAACTTCTTAATTAAAATAATAAATTTTTATTAGGAAGCTAAGTTTTAATGTTATTATAAAGCAAAATACCGCTATATCGTAGGCTATAATAATAGTTTTATTATAACATACGATATATTAAAGGTTAGTAGAAATATCCTCATAGAAGAATAAATTTATTACTGGTTTAATGAAATATAGTTTGAACTTTTTTACTTATAAATGATGTAGTGAAAAACTAGAGCAATAACCTCGAATATAAATCCTACTGAGCATACTCCAATCCAACCGAAATATTGCCAGCTTAAAGGCGCTAGAAATGATCCTAATGATCCACCAAGAAAATATGAAACCATAAATACAGTATTAATTCGGCTACGTACTTCATCACCAAGCTCATGTATCCTTGCTTGATTGGAAACTTGACCAGCTTGGGTTCCTAAATCTAATAGTATAACACCAATGATTAAACCATAAAGTTTATATCCTAAAATGAAAAAACATATATAGGATAAAGTAGAAAAAATAATGCTTATTCCCACTGTAAATTTAGGAGTTTTTTTATCAGCAATTCTTCCGACAAAAGGTGCAGCAGCAGCTCCAGCAACCCCTATTAAACCGAGCAATCCAGCCTCACGTGTTCCAAGATTATAAACGTGAGAACCTAATAAAAAAATAACAGAAGTCCAAAATGCACTGAAAGCTCCAAACATCAATGCTCCATTTATAGATGCTTCTCTTAAAGTTTTCTCTTGTTTAATTAGAGGAAATATGGAGAGTATTAGCTTAGCGTATGGTATATTGGAGTTTGGTATGCTTGTTGGGAAAAAGTTTTTTATTATTATTGCAAAAAGTGCCATTAAGAATGCAGCACAGAAGTATACTGATCTCCAACCAAAAGCTTGCCCGACAATCCCACTAAATGTTCTTGATAGTAATATTCCTATTAGAAGTCCACTCATAACATTACCTATTATTTTTCCACGTTCTGAAGGTTCTGCCAAATGCGCAGCAAATGGAACTATTAGTTGAGGAATTATTGTTGTAAATCCAACTAACAGAGAAGCAATTAATAAAATTAGGTAATTAGGAGAAATAGCAACTAATAGCAAAGAAATACCAACAACTATAAGCATTTTTATAATTAGATTACGACGTTCTTTTATATCTCCAAGTGGAACAAATAGAAATAATCCTATGGCATAACCTATTTGGGTTAGAGTTACAATAAATCCTGCTTGAGATTCGGAAATATTAAAGTTTGTAGAAATTTGTGTTAGTAATGGCTGAACAAAATATAGGTTTGCAACTGTAGCCCCGCAAGTAATAGCCATAATTAATATTATAAATCTGTTTAATTTAAAATTTGATTTATGAGTCATTTTAATCCTCCATAATACTGTATAGATTTATGTATAGATACTATACATATAATATAAAATAAAATACCTTGAAAAGGTATCTTATATTTTGTCTTTAAATTGGTTTAGAAAATTATACAAAAATTCTTTATTTTCTCTGCTAGCACTTCTCAATAACTCTTTTATAATAAGATTGTATTGATTGTGATAGCTTTTATGATTTTTATACGCCACCTCACCTTTTTCTGTAAGCTTTAATATTAGTTTTGAATTACTATCAGAACTCGCCTCCTTAAATAGATAACCCTTATTTTCTAATCTCTTTATAGTTTGTGAAACGGCACCTCGCGTAATATCAAGTTTTCTTGCAATAGCTGAAATATGTAAACCCTCATTTTCTTTTATATATTGCAGCATGTGTATTTCGGAATGATATAGATTTGAATCTGTTCCAAAATTTTTAGCTTTCAAATCTTTTTCAAAGAAACTACATATTACTTCCAGAAATATTTCACTAATTTCCTTATTGTCTAATAATTTATCCATAATAAATATTGTATAGATGCTGCGCAGTATTGTCAAAAGTTAAATGCAATAGATAATGTTTCAGTGTAGATGATAATAAATATAAAAATATATTAGTTAACGTATATTAATTACAGTTGAAAAGTATAATGATAATAATTTTATAAATTTGCTTTAGCCGATATACATTTTAAAATAAATTCAAATATAATAGGAGAAATTAATTATGAATTATACTATTTATGATTTGATAGAGCGACTTATTGATATTGAGAAGTATGCATTGGAGGTATATAAAAAAAATGAAGAAAATGCAA
>NZ_CP144906.1:5065000-5307500 GCF_036699995.1 Clostridium beijerinckii
TCATTACACCATTATTATCTAAAAAGTACCATTCATTTTTATAATATAACCATCCAGTTTGCATTTCTCCATTTGCCTCCAGATAGTACCACTTATCGTCATCTTCCATCCAACCTGTTTGCATATTTCCTCTACTGTTGAAATAAAAATAACTTTTATATTTATTATCATAATACCAAGTATTCTTCAAACATTTACCCGCAGTATCATTGTACCTCCATCTTCCATTTACTATCACCCATTGATTCGGCTTTATTACTGCATTAATTGTATCCTTAACATTAGGTGTTACTGGAATACCTAAGTACATATTTAAAGTATAATTCCCAATTCTTTGAGTATCATCATCCTTAACCCCTAGATTAATAGTATATTTTCCTATACCATTAAACTTAACCTTTATAGAATCATTGCTTAATTGCTTTCCATTGGCTGTCATTGAATAGTTTCCATCCTCTGGAGTTGCCTCAAGCTCCATTATATTTGTTCCTTCATCTAACTCTATATTATAAAAATTGGTATTTTTATCAAATCCAATATTACTATCATTTATATTAATATCCTTTAGATAAACAGCATCTTTTCCTCCCTTATAAATATACACATTATAGGTAGATGTTGCATCACTCCTATTATCTAAGACTTCTATTTCTATCTTATTTTTTCCTTTTACTAAAGGTACGACTTTTCTATAACTATCATCTCTAGTTACTATCTCTCCATCAACCTTAACCGTATCTAGTAAATCATACGGTTTAGCCTTAATTAATACTTGATCAATATCATTACCAACATCTGTGACATATGAGTATTTATCTTCTGAAAAATCGAGATTTCCTCCGTCACTTAAATAAATATCTTTTAAAGAAGGATTATCTTGTTCTGCATAAACCTTTGTCATAAGCAAATTCAAAGAGCTTGTCTGTAAAAATGAAACGCTATAAATAATAAAAAATGTTAAAATTATCCTTCTGACCATTTTACTCATATTCTGCCCCCCCCTTTGTCACCACTTAATATTTCTAAACTAAATCTCTATATTTAATATATAAATAGAGTATAAATTCTACAGATACTCACTTCTATATGTATATTAATAAGCTGTGAATCCAATATGATAAATTCTATTTTTATATTTCTTCTAATAATAATGTTACCATTATAATACTTTACTGTAAACGCGGATGAATAATCTTAAATCTTAATTTTATATTAATTTTATTTTAACACCTTCTGGAAAATCCTCTTTGAGCAAAACCACAAAAAGACTGTCCATAACGATTTAAATAAATCATTATGAACAGTCTTAATTTCTTATATTTATGTTGAATAAAGAAATTATTCAACAATAAATTTTTATCTTTAGTATTCTGTTGTAGTAAGTCCAAATTTATAATTTGGACCTTTACTTATTTTAATTTATTACTTAATCCAAGCTCCTGATGCTCCTAATTTATATCCATCAACAGTTGTATTAGCTAACATTGCTCCTGATGAATTTAAGAAATACCAAGTTCCATTATCATTTAACCAACCAGTAGCCATTGCTCCTGATGATTGTAAGTAATACCAAGTTCCGTTATCATTTAACCAACCAGTTTTCATTGCTCCTGATGATTGTAAGAAGTACCAAGTTGATCCATCTTGAATCCAGCCAGTAGCCATAGTTCCATCAGCTTTGATGTAATACCAAACTCCACCATCGTTAACCCATTGTCCTTTTACTTGAGTTCCATCAGTATTGTAGAATGTCCAACCAGCATCAGTCTTAACCCATCCTTTGTTTACAACTGGAGTTGTAGGATCTGTTGGTGTTGTTGTACCTTTTCCACTGATTACTGAGTAAACTTCATCGCCTTCATTCCAAGCTACAATGTTATTTTCATCGTAAACTGACATCTTGTCGAAAGATCCATCTACTTTGTATACTTTTGTCCAATCTTCGTCATTGTCGAATTTATAGATGTATCCACCATCTAATCTCCAAAGGTTACCATTAGCATCTGTATCTAATGCAGTTACACTTTCATCATCTACATCTGTAGTATCAGTATAATTGAATCCATTATCTGTTTTTAATTCTATTGTTTGAACATCTACTCTACCATCTTTATTTGTATATGCTATGATTTTTCCATCTGCTATAGTCTTTGATGAATCGGCAAGTAATGTTATTTTATTTCCATCTTCATCTGCAATTGCATAAGTTGATACTGTTTTAGCATATTTAGCTCCATCTACATCTCCTGAAGCTTGAGCCTTAGATATTTTTTGGATAGCTGAATATTTTGCAGTTAATCCATCTGTTAAAACTTCAGATGCTACTAATGATACGTCTTTATTACCAATTGTTTTTATAGTTCCATTAGTGCTAGTAACTGTGATTGTTACTTTTCTATAAATATTATTAGCATCTTGTCCAATTTCTTCTGCTCCTGAAACTGCTACTTTAACTCCGTTATCATCATCATCTGTATTTGTTAATGAAGCTGATCCATTAGTTGTAGTAACTTTGATTTTACCTACATTATAATCTGCATCTATGTAATTTCCATCTACATCTGTATAAACATTAAATCCACCATAAGTAGTCTTGTACCAAGTTTGGCCGAATTTTGCTCCTTGAAGTTCTGTTAAATCAGTTTTAAGCTCTGCATGATCTGAATATCTATCGTCTGCTTTATCTTTAATTTTCTTTCTTAAAGCTGATGCAGCATCGTCAGCATTATTTTCTGCTAAATCTTCATCTGTAACTTCACCATTTTCTAAATCAACGAAGTAATCTCCATCTTGTACATCTAAGTATTTAGAACCATAATTAGTAACATCTGATCCACTATCGATATCTGATAAATTGTTATATTTACCATCTGCTAAATAGTAAGCTGCTTCGTCTTTATCATTAACTTCTCCGTCAATATAGAATTTACCGTCTTTGTATGCTACTGCATTATATACAGTACCTTCTTCTGAATCGATTTTTGTGTAGTCAGCTGCATGTGCAGGTACTATTGAAATAATAGCAGCTGCAGCTACTAGTAACGATGTTGCTTTAGTCATTCTTTTTATCATTTGTATATTCCTCCTAGAGTTTCATTTTTTGGTTTATTAATAATTTATTAGTTTAAAAATAATATCTTGGTTAAAAAATATTATTTTGGTTTACGAATATTATTATAGCAACTTTATTTATGCTTGTCTACGTCTTTTTGTATTTATTTGGAGCTTTTTGTCGATATTTTTTTAATAAAATATTAGTACTTGCTGAATTTTATTCTTTTATTGTAAATCTACATACTTAACTGTAAAATTAAGGACCAGATTTCTATAAGATTTACTTAATAAAATACCAATATTTGAGCGCAATTATATCAATCTCCAATTAATTATCTTCATATATACGTTACCTGATTGTAATTAATATATTAACATAAGCATTATATATGAAAACAGGCTACAAAAGCTTGACTTTAAAGCTTTCCTTTAGGATGCTAAAAACTTTACCTGTATTTCTATTATAATTGAATTTCCTTAACAATTCCTGAATCATTTTAAATTATAAGCTGAAAAATCATGGAATTGATGTAGTATAAATTCATTAATTCCACTTTGCTATAATGAAATGCAAAATTCGACATATAGTTTTCTACTTTATAATATCTTATACTTGTAGGCGTCCATGAATCCTAATTCATTAAGACATTATATAAAACATCCTTTAAAGTATCTAAGAAAAATACTTTCATCAATAAAATCATGATTCTAATTTCTAAATACAATACTCAATTGATGAAGAAACCTTATTTAAAGCAGAAAAGACTATCTTTTAGGCATGCCAATAAAAAATATAGGTTATGCGCCTACCCCGTACTAAGTGCATAACCTATATTTATAATTTCTATTAAATATATGAACTTAAAGTTTTAGAAAATTTGTAAATATACTTATCTAATAAGTTAACCCTTTATTTTTGATATCTATATATGTAACTAAACTTTTCACTTTATTTCATTACCATCTATAAGAAAGTAAATGATCCAGCTACCTTCTTATTAATAAATACTGCTAATAGCTTCGAGGCTATTTTACTTTTATTTTCTTTACTCCCTCCTTAATGATTCTACTGGATCCAACCTTGCAGCTTTATTTGCTGGTAGTAAACCTGCTAATGTACTTATTACAATACTTACGGTAACTCCAAGTATTGCGTATTCTCTTTTTATTAAAACCACACTTACTGCAAATAGTTTATTTGACATGAGATTTATTCCTCTCATGATAAAATATGCACCTATTAAACCTATTGCGCCGCTAAAAAATCCTATTAAAAAAGCTTCTGAAACAAAAATTCTACGTATGTCTTTTGCTCTGGCTCCAATTGCTTTTATTATTCCTATTTCTTTAGTTCTTTCTACAACACTTATGTACATAACAACTATTATCATAATCGCTGATACAATTAAAGATATTGCTGCAATTCCTGATAGTACATATGTTAATATATCTATCATTTGATTAAACATAGATGCCATTTGTTCCTGAGATGACTGTGAATAACCAAGTTCATTAACCTTTTGTTTAATTTGAGGGGTATATTTGCTATTTGTTGTGTTAACATAAACCACATTAGGCTTCAATTTATAGCCGTTATCTGAATATAACTTTTCTAAATCAGCATAATTTAAAAAAGCAGATTTCATATTTGCAGTTAAATCTCCACTTGTTGTTGTATAAACACCACTTACAATAAAATCCCTATTTAAAATCTTTTGATTTGCAAGTATGCGTAAATTCACTTTTTGCCCGATAATATCTTTCCCCAAATTATCGCTTAATGCTTTATTAATTAATACTTCCCCATCTTTAGGTAATGTTCCAGTTTCAACATTAGATGCCGTTATATTTGAAGATATTGTTGAAACATTCATTAAATTATTAGTTTTATTATTGTATACTAACGAATTTGCCCCAAGAGAAATTATACTATAACCCCTTTCCACAGAAGATACATTTTCTATTTTTGATAATGTATCAATATCGCTTTCTTCAAATGGTTTAGTAGAATTAACATCCGGTTTCTGGACTGTTGTAACATCTAAATTTATATCCTCATTTTCTTCACTAGGCATATTAACTTCTATTACTAATGGATTTACATAATTATTCATAGTCTTATTAAAATAAGATTTCACCCCATTGCCTAATGACAGCATTAAAATTATGCTCATTATTCCTATACTGCCTCCCACAGAAACAAGTATATTACGAGGAAGTTTTTCTTTCATATTAACAAGTGCTAGTTTTGCAGATGATATTAAACTAAGATTTTGCTTTTGCTTTCTAATATTATCTTGTTTTTCTATATTAACTTCATTATCTAATTCTATGACCTTGTTATCATCAATTATTTCTCCATCTGATATTTTAATTATTCTACTTGAAGCGGATGCTACTCTTTCAGAATGAGTAACCATAATTACTAGCTTTCCCTTTTTAGCAATATCCTTCATTATTTCTAAAACTTGAATTGTAGTTTTTGAATCTAGACTACCCGTAGGCTCATCAGCAATAATTATTTTAGGATTATTTATTAAAGCTCTAGCTATTGCAACTCTTTGTTTTTGACCACCTGATAATTGACTTGGTTTCTTATTTATATGATTCTCTAAACCTAAATCTCTTAATATTTCTTTTGCACGTTTCAATCGTTCTTTTTTTCTAACATTAGATAGTGTCATTGCAATCGTAACATTATCTAAAACAGATAGATGACCAATTAAATTAAAACTTTGAAAAATAAATCCAACTTCATTTTTTCTATATTTATCAAGCTCTTTTCTTCTTAACTTTTTAATATCTTTTTCATTTACAAGTAATTCTCCTGAAAAATCAGAATCTAATCCACCAATTAAATTCATTAGTGTAGACTTACCACTACCTGACTCTCCTATAATAGAAACTAACTCTCCAGCATTAAAAGATAGATTAATATCATTCAATACATGAAATTTGTCATTATCTTTTAATCTATAATACTTATTAATATTTCTCAACTCTAATAAAGCCATTTTTCGTATACTCCTTGTTGATTTTATAACTATATATAACCAAACTAAGACCTGAACTTATGCGTATACTTCGCCGAAATCATAAATATTTTGATTCCGAAAAGCTATGAAAATATCGCTGAAGGTTCTAAGCAGCAGGTTGTATCCACTTTAGCATGCTCCAACTTTCAGTTTGACAAGCTAAAATGGAACAACCTACAGCTAAGAACCTTTAACAGCTCATTTTCAAATGTTTTCTCCACAAATATATTTATAATTTCTAGTGAAGATACAAACTTAAAGTTTTAGCAACTTTGTAAATATGTTCATGTAATAGGTCTAATTCTTAATTGAGTTATCTATGGATAAACAATAATTTAAATTCTATTTTCTCAAAATTATCTTTTTCAATAGTCTATATTCTTTTGTTATGTATAATCCTATAGCGTAAGTTATAGTTCCAATAATAAATTTAAATATTGCACTTACTAACATATTGTTTATTACTATTTTGCTTATTAATATATATCCTCCAACCATTAATACACCGATAATAAGAATGTTTTTTAATTGTAATAAAAATGAAATAAAGCTTTTTTCAAATACATGCGTTATAAGTACATAGAAACATTGGATAAAGTTTAATATAAATGCTATAACTAATCCTAACGATAATATAATTAAACTTCTATTCATTATCCCTGTAACTATTGCACTTACAGTGAATATTGCTGATACTACTCCTGTAGAAAATAATTTATTAACATACCCAGTAGCTTGAAATATTGATCCAATACTTGATAATACCATTTGTATCACAATTGTTATTGATAATATTTTAAATATTGGTATTGATGCGTCCCAATTAGGACCATACATTATGCGTATTATTTCATTTGCAGAAAAGAAGCAATATACGGTTATAAAAATTCCTAAATAAGCAAGAACTTTTATAACTTTTATATATGTTTCATAAATTACGTCCTTTTGATTTTGATATTCAGATAATACTGGATGTAATACGGGTGTTATTACATTTGTTAAATTTTGTACTGGATAAAGCATAAGTTTATAGGATTTATCATAATACCCTAAAGTTGATGCACCTAAGAACTTACCAATTAATATGTTATCTAGATTCCTGGTGAAATAATTTATAAAATTAAATAAGAATTGAAAGCTTGAATAATTTTGTATCTTTTTTATTGAACTATATGAATAACCTCTATTTATTTTCAATTTACATATTCTAAAACATAATATAAAAATAAATAAACTTTTTAATATTGAATCGAAAACCAATGAATAATAAGAGAATCCTTTAAAGGCAAGAGATATTGTAAAAATACCAACTATTACATTTACAATTATATTTATTATTCCTACTTGTTTAAATTTTTGAGCTTTATATAATATAGCATTTGGTACTATATTACATATAGAAAATAACACAGAAAAAGATAATAATCCTCCTAGTCTTATATATATCTTATCATTATAAAAATAAGCTATAAAATAAGAAAAAAAGTAAAATCCAATTGCTATAACTATAGATCCAATTACTGAAAACTTAAATATATCTGAAACTTCTTTTTCATCTAAAGACTTATTTTGTATTATAGCAGGTCCTATCCCCATATCACCAAGCATATTGAAAAATGATATAAATACAGTTATTACTGCAATTATGCCAAAATCTGCTGGCATCAATAACCTAGCTAACACTGAATTTATAATTAACTGTGCAAATATATTACTATATTTAGATATGAACGTAATCATTATTCCACTTTTTAAATTTGAATACTCTCTCATTATTCCTCCGGTTATAAATACTTACATCATGCATCTATTATTTTTCTATAATTTGAATCCACTGTTTAATAATATTATCTATCTTAAAATCTTTAGCTCTTTTTACAGATTCTAATGACATACTTGTTCTTTTCTCATCATTTTCTATTAACGATATAATCTCATCAGCGAATTTGTTAATATTATAATCCCCAACTAAAACTCCATTTATGTTAGGCTTGCTTATTATTTCTTTAGGACCAGAATTATCAAAAGCCACTACTGGCAATCCGCATTCCATTGCTTCTGTGATAGCTAATCCAAAGCCTTCCCATCTTGAAGTTGAAACAAAAATTGAAGATTCCAAATAATGATCTTTAACATTATCACATTGACCAAGCAATATTACATTATTTTTTAGATTATACTTTTCAATATGATTTATCAGACTTTCTCTATCAGGACCTTCTCCAACTATTTTTAAAATCCAATCACTTTTCTTTTTGTGAATTATATTAAAAATTTTAATAAGAAGATCTAATCCCTTTTGCTGCTCTAGCAATCTTCCAACAAAAATTATACTTTTCTTATCGCACGAAGATTTTTTATTACATTCAAAACTTAAAGGGTTATAAATCACCTTGCAATCTATTCCTAACTTTTCTTTATATTTAATCTTGTCATCATAAGTTAAAACTACATTACAATTTAATTTTGGTATATATCTTTTAAACAACTCGTCTTGCTTCCAATAATATTTGCCCTTATTATTTAAATACGCATCATAAGAATTATGCATCCATCCTATAGTCTTACCATTTAACTTATCACTTATTTTTCCAAGAACTATACTATAATAACCTTCTATACCTATGATAACATCATAATTTCTTGTATTTAGATAATTTATAAACCTATCTTGAACTTCATTAGGACAATATCCATAAAGCAATAAATCACTCATAACAGAATTGTTTAAAATTCCAGTTATAGAATTCACCTCTCTAGAAATCTTACAGATAACTTTGTTAGTAAACTTCTTATGTAACAGCCCCGAATTAAACTTTATACTTACATTAGAATTCAAATTATACATTTCTCTATTAACTTTAAAAGTTCTATCTGTACAAATTACATCTACTTTATTATTTTTACTTAATTCACTAGCTAAAACAGATACTACTCTTTGAACTCCTCCCAAATTAAAAATTGTGGTAGTTATAAAACATATTTTCATAGTTTCTCCTTATAAAGGCACATGAAAGAAAATAATGAACCAAAGATGCGCTGAATATTTCGTTTCAGACAAGGAAGTAAATTCATTTCATAACAATGCCTATTAACTAAATTTGCTGACGAAGTATACTGCGAAATAAGCAAACATACTAGTCTATTATTTTTTTTATTGTGCTTGAGTACATACTAATATTTTCTTAACAAAGCCACTCTACCTTAAATCTATCATCTATCATCTATTTTTTATTTTCTTCAGAACTGGGTATAAACCACAATTCCATAAAAATAACTTTAATTTATCGTCTTTAGATATTTCCTTTAAAAATAAAAAATCTTTATTTTTCACACTTAATTCATCATACTTACTTTTCTTAAAACTTTTTAGATTATTCCCCTCATGTGCATTAGTGTAGTGAGCTATAAAATGAGATAGAACTTTGACTCTAAAAATGTTTAAGCTTTTCTTATCTACTTTTATATTTTTATCTTCTATATAATTTATAATACTACTCATAGCAAAATAGTAATCTTCTGCGAGCTTAGCATTTTTCTTATGAACTGTTGATGTTGCTCTTTGTCTATAGTAATACAATGGTTTATCTATGAAAGCTATTCCCTTGCTAGAATGTATTGCTTTAAAAACTGGAAATGCATCCTGAATATATCTATGAGGTTCAAACTTAAACTTAATCTGTTTCAATAATTCAGTTCTAAAAAACTTATTCCATAATTGACCTTGCAATTCATAATTCAGCATAAGATTCATAACCTCATAATTGTTATATATTTTTCTTGGATCTACTCTATATTTCTCAATATAGTTTCTGCTATCTTTTTCATCATAATATACGTAATATTCACTTATTACTATATCCACATTAACTTTTTCTGCTCTATTGTACATATTCTCAAGCATATCTGATTCTAAAAAATCATCTGGATCAATATATATAGTATATTCACCTTTTATACAATCAAATGCTGTGTTTCTAGCAACAGATACACCTTGATTTTTTTGATACAATATAGTGAAATCTTCAAATTTATCTTCATAATCTTTAACTATATCCATAGTTTTATCCGTTGATCCATCATCAACAATCAATATTTGCAAATCTTTATACGTCTGCATTAAAAGACTATCTAAACATTCTTTAATATACTCTTCAACATTATAAACTGGAATAATAACACTTATCATATATTTGTTCTCCTTGAACCGCTAAGATATTCTATACTAAATTATTTATTACCACTTTTTTGATTATTATCAACATTCATATATAAGTTTTCCAAGTTTCTTGATATTGCCATAGCACTAAAACCTGATTTTATAATATCTTCAGAGGTATCCTTTCTACTATATCCATCTTTATATTTCAGAATTATCTTTGCCCATTCCTCTGGTGGACTATCTAAAGAAAGAGATTTCCAATAATGAGTTATTTTTATTTCATTGCTTATAGCATCAGAAGCTACAGCCATCAAAGCTGCGGCTTGAACTTCTATTCCAACCACTGGAAGCCCCTCATAATGAGATGGGAAAACAAATATATCAGACGCTTGTAGAATGTTATGAATTTCATTACAAAGTCCATAAAATATTACTTTATCCTCTAAATTCAGTGATCTAACCTTATCCTGAATCTTTTCTTTTAATTCTCCCTCTCCAATTAGCAATAGCACTGAATTACTATATTGCTTATTCACAGAATTAAAAATATCTATTAAGAAATCATGGTTTTTTTGATAGCTAAAGCGTCCCACATGAGTTAATACAAATTTGTCTTCCAACTTTAATTTTCTTCTATATTCTTCTCTTACATTTTTATTATAAATAAACTTTTTTTCATCAATACCATTATTTATAACCTTGGCTTTTTCATCTCTTACATCTTCCTTGGAAAACATCCATTGTGCCGCATTAGTTGAGCATGCAAATTCATAATCAACTACATATTTCCAAAGACTTCTTATAATGTTCTGTATTCCTAAATGTAAATGATAAAACCTCTTATCTCTGCTTATTCTATCATTATGTGAATGCATAATAATTGTAGGTGTTTTACATATCTTAAAAACAACTGCTTCAAAAAAGCTTTTTGCACGATCCCCGTGTATATGTACTACTGAATATTTTTTATCTTTTTGCAATCTATATAAATCCATAAAAGATTTCAGCCTTTTAATCCCAGTATTTTTTTCTAGACATATTATTTCTCCACCCATTTTCTCAACACTTTCATCATAGAATTCAGTTTCTTCTTTATTCTTATATACTACATAATCAAATTTAATTTTATCTAAATGCATATTTCTATTTATATTTAATATAAAGGCTTGAATTCCTCCAGCTCCTAATGAATCCACAACTTGGAGAACTCTTAACGTTTTATTTTCCATAACAACCTTCCTTCATCTGATATCAGGCACTATAATCCTCATTCACATATATGAAATTTCGTTTTCTAAGATTCATGAGTAAATTCTTCTCATAAAATCACTCTTAACTTATAAATAGATAATTAATTTTTATCTTATTCTATACTAGCAGTAGTACATTCTTGCGAATCACTGTCTATAATGTTGTTTCCTAGATACGTAGCAATCACAGCAAAAGTAAAGCAGCCTGTTACATCCGTAAATATAGCTTCTGCAGTAGATGCTATTAAAATATATAATAGCAGCAAAAATGCCGCTGATTGAATTTCTCTGTTATACTGATATCTTTTCTGTATTGATTTAAATATATTCAATATAATCCATAAAAATATAATTAAACCCAAAAAGCCAAATTGACCATATACATAAGGCCAAAAAGTATCACCAATATACGAATGAGCGGTTTCCTCTAATCCACTAACTAAATTTATTCCATATTCATAATATATAGGTGAATAATAATCTCCGGATATTTCTGATGCAAAGGTTCCAAAACCACTTCCAAAAGGTATATATTTACAAGCTAGTTTATAACCTACTATAAATAGCGCTGGCCGAGCAGCTGTAAGATAATATGATGCATATTCCATTATTTTGTTATATGTCGAGAAGATTCCTATGACAGCAAGTATCAATATATATCTTATTTTTATAGATTTAGCATATTTCATAACTAATTTCATAAAGAAATATCCTAATATGAATACAAATGCTTTATTTCTTAATGTAAAAAACAATATAGCTATTGATTCAAAAATAATAAAATTATCAAACTTTTTTCTATTATCACTTAATATTACACATAAAAATATTACAATAGCTGAAACCAAATATGTTGGATGCTGATATAGAAATTTATAACTTCTTATTCCATATCTTATATCTGATGACATTCCTATATCATGAATTATGTTTAAAATCAAAAAAGTAAATATTACATTTACATAAATTCTTGATCTTTTTGCTACCTTTTCTAACAATAAATCTTTATCTATATCATTTGATACAATTAGCGTAAATGTGTAACAAACTACAAATTTACTTATAGCTAAAATATCTTTATATATGGCAATCTTCTCTGGTTGAATTTTATGCATTACGTTTCCTGCTACTCCTACAAGTAGCAAACAAAAAAATAAAATTATAGATTTAACTTCACTAGAATACATGCTTATTTTATTTTTTCCATTAAATATATAAAAAACTGATAGAATTATCAGCATAAATGTGAATAGCTCATCAATATACCCCAATTGTGGAATATACGCAATTAGACAATTTTGAAAGATAAAAATATCAAATAATACATTCAAAACGAAAAGCATCTGTTACTCCCTTCTTAGGCATAATCAAAAAAATAACAAATCCATCTGCTAAGCCCATTTCCCATTATGCTATGTTAGCAGATTACCTAATAGCCCGCTATGAGACCAATCTGCTTCCTTGCCTAATGAAAATAATCATAGCATTTTGGACTTGTTATTTTTTTATATGACTGAATTTAAAGTTCTATATATAGATTACCCCAAAGTTGAAATTATATATTCATCTTTGGATAAATATAAAGAAAATAACAGATTAAAGAGACGATATATATCATCTAATAGAGAAGAATTTGACTGTCATTACAGTTCTTTAATAAGTTTAGCGGGAACCCCACCGTAAATCCCTTTATTAACAATGTTTTTAGTTACAACTGAATTTGCAGCAACAACAACTTTGTCGCATATATTTACTCCACGTGTAATAGTAGAATTACACCCAATCCAAATATTATTACCTATATTTATTTCTTTAGTATTATAGCCTTGAGATATTATTGGCTTATCGCTAATATCATAGCGATGATCATGATCAAAAATCCCTATATTAGGTCCAAATAAACAATCTGATCCGATACTTATTTTTTCTAAAGATACTACTTTATTATTAGTATTAAAAAATGTATTCTCTCCAACATAAATACTTCCATTTATACATTCGAAGCTGCAATAATCTTCGATATAAACATTATTGCCAAGAGATAATACATTTCCTTTACTTATTCTTATTTTTACACCTTTACCTATATAAAGTGATTTTAAATTCTTAATTTTAAACTCAATTCTATTACTATATCTTATTTTTAATACAATAATTCTCATTAATGATCTTAAATACTTAATGCCTTTTCCAATCATCATTTATCTCACCTAACTTAAATTATAATCAAAAAAATAACAAATCCATCTACCAATCCTGTTTTCCATTATAGAGGGAACTCGACTTGTTACGCTCCATGAGTAAGCGATTCACACCAAATCATAGATTTTGGTTCTCTTCTTACCAGCAGATTTTACTAATAGACTCGCTATGATCCCAATCTGCTTCCTCACATAATGAAAAATAATCATGACATTTTGGACTCATTATTTTCTTTCATTGCTTAAAATTTCTTTATATTTTTTAAGATGCAATTTAAAATATATCTCTTTATTGAATTTATTATTGAAAATTTCAAAGCAATTCCCCTTCATATAAGAATATTTTTCTTCATCTTCATATAATTCAACTATTTTTTCTTTAAAGCCTTCAATATCTTTAGCCTCTACTAAATATCCATTATATCCATTTTCTATTTCTTCATTTGTTCCATCTATATTGGTAGCTACAACTGGAATTCCTTGTGAAAATGCTTCTAGCGGAGTTAGAGGTAAACCTTCTATATAGGAACATAGTAATAATACATCTATATATTTTAGGTATTCTATAATGTTATCCTTAGCTCCCAGCGGATAAATATAATCTTCTAATTTCTCTTTCCTTATAAGTTCTTTAATATTGCTTAATTCTGGTCCATCGCCTATTAATACAAACTTTATTTTTTCATTTTCTAATGCAGTACTTTTTGCTATAGAAATAAAATCATAAACTCCTTTATAATCTACTATTCTACTTACTTGAGCTGCTATAAAGTATCCTTTTTTCTTTAGCTCTAAAAGCTTATCATCAACTTCTTTACTATCATGCTCAGTTTCTACAGTGTTATATATAGTTTTTATATTCCTTTCTTCTAAACCAGCCTTTTCAATTAAAATTCTTTTAGCTGCTTCACTTACAGTTATTGTTTTAATACCTTTTAAAGATACATTCGTTAACTTAAACTTATCTTCTATACATAAATGTTGAGTATGTATTACTTTAACTTTAGTAATTTTCGATATTAATTTAGCTAATAATGTTGTCATTCTATGATGACTATGAATTATATCTATATTTTCTTTTTTCACTATCTTATATATAGCTATTAAGTTATTTAATATAACATCAGGATTCTTGGAATCTGTATTTAAAATATTGTAGTGTTTAACTCCCATCTTTTCTAAATCCTTAGTTAATTCACCACCCATACTTGCAACTATAACTTTATTACTACTATTGAATAATTTACATAGTTGAATAATACATTTCTCAACTCCTCCAAGACCCATACCTCTGTTAAGATATAATATATTCATCAATAATCTCCTTTATTTATGAATGCTGGTCTACATTATCTGGCCGATTACATTATCAAACTTTCTAATGAAGTCATTTTTATTAGAACTATATGTATTACATTTTGCCGATAATTCTTTATAATTACTTATTACGCTACATAAATCTTCTATATCATATACTCCAATGATCTTTGAATTTTTATCTAATCTTTTGGTAAAAAGTATTTGATGATCATCAACATGTTCATCAAACTCTGGATCTCTTGGCACTACAATTGGAACCTTATTATATTGGAGAGGATGAAATATACTTCCTGGTCCTCCGTGAGTTATGATTATATCACTTTTTCTCACATATTCATCCATTTCATCATATCCAATCATTTTCTTGTATTCATAATTTTTAGGCTCATAATTACAGTACCCAACTTGAGCAAATACTTCTTCTTTAATATCTCCACTTTCAATTAATTTATCCAATTGGATAAATAATCTTTCCATACCTTGTTCATGTGTTCCTACTGTTACAAATATCAAAATAATCCCTCCAATACTTGTCCTCTTGGGTAAAACTTCTTTTGTTCTTCCCATTGTAATATAAATAAATCGCTTATAGGATAAACTACCTTCCCCGTTATAGTTGGTTTTTCTATCCTATCATACACTTCAATATAAACAACTTTTGCACCAAATAATTTCCCAATATAGAAAAATGGAATTGCAGGCGCTGCACCAGTGCTGACAATTAAATCTGGTTTTTCTTTAAGTAATATTTTTATTGATAGAAATGTATTTTTGATTAAATTTTTTATATTTCTATTGGTGGGAAAATAGCACCAATATTTTTTTTCATCTTTAAGTATTGATTTAGAATCTTCCTTTTCAAAGGTTACCCAAAATCTCTCCTTATCTTTCCACCACTCTTTTAATTGGATTAAATGAGTTAAGTGACCACCACTTGATGTTATAAAACATACCTTCATAATATTCTCCTCCTTAACCATTTAAAAATTTACCATGCCATGGTTAGCATTCTTTAATCTATGAGTTCAGATGGAGTCACCATGTCCATCTGAAAAGTTTCATTTAATTACCCTTGCTATATTACCATTGCTGTTTTTACTTTACTTAAAGCTTTTTCTTCTAAATTCAATACAGATTTTCTTCCAATTGAATAATAATCTATTTGTCTTTCTTTAGCCTCTTTAACTTTATAACAATTTCTACCGTCAAATATAATTGGAGTATACATAAGCTTTTCATATACACTTAGATCTAAGGATTTAATTTCATTCCACTCTGTAAATATGAATGTCATATCTGCATCCTTTAAAGCTTCTTCTGGAGTACTTACGTACTTAACATCAGTGTATATCTTTTTGAAATTCTCAACTCCAACTGGATCATATGCAATTATTTCAGCACCTTCATCTAATAATCTTCTTACATTTGGTATAGATGGAGCTTCTCTTAAATCATCTGTTCCAGGTTTAAATGTTAATCCAAGCACAGCCACTTTTAATCCTCTTAAACTTCCAAATTTATTCTTAGCTTGTCTAAATAATTTATATTTTTGATTTTCATTTACTTCTATTGTTGCTTTTATTGTTTTTAATTCATATCCATTGTCATTTGCAAGCCAATGAAGTGCCTTTGTATCCTTAGGGAAGCATGATCCGCCATATCCGATTCCAGCATTTAAGAATTTATCACCGATTCTTGGATCAAAACTCATTCCTTTAGCTACATCTTCAACATCTGCTCCAACCATTTCGCAGAAGTTTGCTATTTCATTCATAAATGATATCTTAAGTGCTAAAAAGTCGTTTGATGCATATTTAACCATTTCTGCACTTCTTCTATTCGTAACAACAATTGGTTGATTGTAGCCCTCATAAACCTCTTTTAAAAGTTCTTCCGCTTTTTTAGATTCAACTCCTATTACAATTCTCTTTGCATATAAAGTATCGACAACTGCGGTTCCTTGCGCTAAAAATTCTGGGTTTGACGCTACTTCTATTTGAATATTATTTTTAACATTTTCCTTTAAAAACTCTTCAATTCTATCATTAGTTCCTATTGGTACTGTTGATTTAACCACTACTAAACAATCTCTTTCAGCATTTTCAGCAATTTGTCTACATACATTAAACACATAATCTAAATTTGCTGATCCATCTTCTCTTTCCGGAGTTCCAACCCCTATGAATATCAAATCAGCATCTTTATAAGCATTTTTATAATCTATTGTAAAATCTAATCTACCTTCATCGTGATTTCTTTTTAAAAGTTCATCTAATCCTGGTTCATATATTGGTGAAATTCCTTGTTTCATCATTTCAACTTTACTTTTATCTATATCAACGCAAGTTACATTATGTCCAATTTCCGAAAGACATGCTCCAGTAACTAAACCTACGTATCCTGTTCCTGCTACTACTATTTTCATACTTACCTCCATATATTCCGTAATTCTAATTGATTAAATTTATTTGCTCCCATATTACCCATAGCTTTAGAGACAATAGATTTAAATTTATTATTTCCTCTAATGCGCCCTATTAATGTATAATCAAAAAATAACACGTCCATATGCCTAAAGTCACTTAACTTGCATGCTTGTCTCCAAACAGCACAAAAAATGTTTTAAATATTAACTTAATATCAACTAAAGTATTTCTTTCCCTTACATACTTAATATCTAGTTTCATCCAATCTTCAAAATCAATATCATTTCTTCCTGATACCTGCCAGTAACATGTTAAACCAGGTTTTACTTCAAGCCTTGTCATCATCCAATTATCAAATTTTTCTACTTCTTTTGGAAGAGATGGTCTAGGTCCGACTAAACTCATATCACCTTTTAGAACATTAAACAATTGTGGAAGTTCATCTATGCTTGTCTTTCTTATAAATTTACCTATTTTAGTTACTCTTGGATCATCCTTCATCTTAAACATAGGTCCGCTCATCTCATTTTTATGACACAGCTTATCTTTTAGCTCTTCGGCATTAGCAACCATAGATCTAAATTTATACATTTTAAATACATTACCGTCTTTACCAATTCTTTCTTGCGAAAAAATTACAGATCCTTTTGATTCAAGCTTAATTAAAACTCCAACAATCAAGAATATTGGACTTAAAACTAATAACCCAAATGACGAACAAAGTATATCTGTAATTCTCTTAAAAAAATAATATTTACCTCTATTTTCTACTTTCTCTTGAAACACAAATTCTCTCTTACTAATTTCTACTTGTTGCATTTTATCACCATCCTATCATAATTAATTATTAGCTAAATATTTTAACTTTTTTAATATGTGTTCACTATGGTAAATAACAACATTTAATAATTACTGCTTTATGTAATTAGACCTAAACCGACAATTTATTGCTTTTCTCTATTCTCTGTATTAAATATATTACAACGAACCTATAGTAAGTTTCAACGCACAATAAACGCTATATTAAGCAATAAAAAGGTTATTTGCTAATATAGCGTTTTATGACAAGTATTTAATTTATTTTCTTTTTTATGGCAGTCATATAATTTAAGAACTTACGCATTCCCCCAAAACTCAAAATAAATTCCATACAAGCTCTGAATTTACGTAAAATTAACCAAAATTCTATCTATAATAATTTGAATTTGCATGAATATTTCTTTATTAATACAATCTATATAATCGTGCTTCATATGGTCTTAATATAAATTTTGTCATATCCTCATGTTTATCAACTTCATAATTTGAAAGAAGTAATTCTTCATATTTCAATTTTTCTTCCTCATAATAAAACTTTACATTTTCTTCTGATATATTAGTAATTATTATATATTTTTGATTATTTGAAGTTCTTGTATAAGCATATATTTTATCATTCTCTTCTAATATTATATCATACCTGCCATATACTAAAGCCTTATTTTCTTTTCTGATTTTTATCATTTTTTTGTAAAAATTCAATATAGAATCAGTATCTTTTAGCTGATCTTCTACATTAATTTCTTTATAATTCTTATTTACTTTTATCCATGAAGTTCCTGTAGTAAAACCACCATTATATGTACTATTCCACTGCATTGGTGTTCTTGAATTATCTCTCGTAGTCGCTTTCACAATTGCAAGTGCTTCTTCTTCTGATACCCCATTTTCTACTCTCTCTTCGTAACTATGCACTGTTGAAATATCATCAAAATCATCAATATTATCATAATCTGCATTTGTCATTCCAATTTCTTGTCCTTGATAAATAAATGGGGTTCCCATTTGCATGAAATACATTAAAGCTAACGCTTTGGCACTTTCTTTCCAATATCCTTTATCATTTCCAAGCTTTGATACACATCTTGTTAAATCATGGTTTTCAAGAAATAAAGCAATCCAACCATCTTTATAAACAGCGTCCTGCCATCTAGATAACGTCTTTTTAAAATCCACTAATAAAGATTTTTCAGCATTATCCATATTCCATAAATGCATATGTTCAAATTGAAATATCATAGAAAACTTCCCTTTTTCATTTCCAGACCACTCTTCCAAATCATTTACTGTTACACCGCTTGCTTCTGCTATAGTAAATATATCGTATTTATCAAAAGTATGTTCTTTTAAATCCTGCAAGAGAACTTCTATACCCGGCTGCTTCATATGCTTATCAAAAGATGGAACATACTTCAAATTATCTGGATTTGGCATATCACTGTAATCACACTTTTTAATATGACTAATTGCATCTACGCGAAATCCATCTATCCCCTTATCCAGCCACCAATTAATCATTTCATAAAGTGCATTTCTTAAATCTTCATTTTCCCAATTAAGATCTGGCATTTTCTTACTAAATAAATGTAAATAATACTCATCACCATCAGAATCATATTCCCAGGCTGAACCTCCAAATATACTTGCCCAGTTATTTGGTTCTAAATTCTCTTCATTATATGTAGATTTTTTACCCTTTCGCCAAATATACCAATCTCTCTTTGTATTATCTTTTGAACTCCTTGCTTCTATAAACCATGGATGTTCATCTGAAGTATGGTTTATAACCAAATCCATAATTAAACGCATTCCTCTTTTATGAACTTCCTTTAATAAATTATCAAAATCCTCCATGGTACCAAATTCCTTAAGAATTTCTCTATAATCACTAATATCATATCCATTATCGTCATTAGGAGACTTGTATATTGGACTTATCCAAATTAAATCAATACCTAAATCTTTTAAATAATCTAATTTTTCAATTATTCCTTGTAAATCCCCTATTCCATCTCCATTAGAATCTTTAAAGCTTCTTGGATATATTTGATAAGCTACTAACTCCTTTTGCCAATTCATAAATTTCCTCCCAAATAATTAATTATTTTAATTAAAATTTCTTATAAATAACAGAAACATAGCAATATATTTTCATTATAGTGTAAAATAAATTTTTTTCGTCCTTCCTTTTACACTAAATTATTGCTATGTTTCCTTTTTTATTTTCAAAAGCTTAATCGAGGTATAATTCTAAAAACATCTTTGATAGCTTTACATTTATTATTTTTATATACCTTAATATTAATCAAATCTAGTTTGCTACTAACTCAACATTATCAATTTGTAAGTTTGTCCATTCTTTGCCATCTTGTATAAATGAGATTATTAAAGTGCCATTAGTAACAGTGACTTGTTGCGAAATTTCAACATAGGAATCTCCATGTGGAATTTTAATCGAAGCTGCCTCTCCTCCAAAACCTGATAATTCTAATTGCGATGATGTAGGATTTCCAGTATTTTGTTTAACCATTGCTTTTACTGTATAAGTTCCATTAGTCAACTCAGTTACTTTTTGTTGTAACATTTGTTTTCCTTGCCCCCAAAAATAACATTTATTATTTCCAGCAAAGACATCTTGATCATTAACTCCAAATCCATCTGGATTAGCTGCTACCCAGCCTGTTGTATCACCTGTTTCAAAATCTCCATTTGTTATTTTTCCAACTGATTCTGGTATGTTAGATGAACTTGCGCCTTCGCCCTGCTTAATAACCTTAGCTTCCTTTGATACAACATTTCCGTTCTCATCTAATAACTGAATATCATCAATTTGTAAATTAGCTTCGCCATTTAAAGTAGATATAAAGTTAAAAGCTATATTTAATTTTCCATCCTTAACATCTATGGTTCCTTCTATTTTTCTATAATTATCGCTATGTTTTATATTAACTTTTTCACTCTTATCTCCAGAAGTTAATTCCATAGCTGCATAATCTGGAATCCCTGTATTTTGTTTTACCATAGCCGTTACTCTATATTTTCCATTTTTTAATCCTACAACTGTTTGATCAATCTTTTTGGTATAAGGCTTATTATCATAGAAATATAACTTATTATTTCCAGATGCTGCATCTGTGGAATCTAAGCCATAACTTCTTCCGGATATATTCCAGCCCATAAATCCATCTTCAAAACCTGGATTTGTTAATTGACCTTGAACGCCTATTATATCATTATTCTTATCAATATTCTCAGAACTTAATTTTTTTAAATAAATCATATCCCAATATTCCAAAGATGGTACTGTAAATTCTATATAATTTCCTTTTTCATCGTTTCCTTTTGAAAATTCTAAACTTTGTGATTTACAATCATTAGCATCAGGTGATGCTAATGAAACACTTTGAATATCTTGGGTTACATAATACTTAACCTTAAAATTTTCTGCTTTAGTTGGCTTAGATTTCGATCCATCAGCAGCTCTCCAAGTATTATCAAAAACACCTAAAAGATTTACCATTTGAATAACATCATAATTTGAATCTTTTTTTCCGTAAGTCCATATTTTATTAGCTTCACCTATATTACTATTCTCATAACCTTCAACTTGGATTTCATTATTACTATTTATTTGTCCATCTCTTAATAAGTTTTCATAAGCAACTATAAAGTCATAATATTTTCTTTCCCTTGCCTTTAACTCTTCATCCATAACAACATTTCTATTGGGGAAATACTCTTTAGTAAGCATTCTTGTATCATCGCCCAGCTCAAGTCTAGATCCACCTGCTGCAAAGACTGAAGCCCCTGTTAATAGCACTGAGGAAGTATTAAATTTTCCAGGCTTTTCTTCACTATGTTTATCTCCCAATTCATAATTCATATATGCCGGCACTATTAATGATCTTCCTTTTGTCTCAGTTCTTGCTTGGTCTACAATACCTTTTAAGGAATTATATGTTATAATTCCATCCCAAGGCCATACTTCTGTATATGCACCACTTACATTACTACTATTTACATCTTCGTGCCCCTTATTTCCAACTGGATTAAATAATATATATTTGTCAGGAAATTCTTTCTTAGCTGCATTAATAAAATCTTTAAAAGTAGTTGTAATTGATACTGGTGTCCCATCTGCTTTATACACTGTTCCAAAATCACCTACAGTATCCATATGCCATCCATCAAAATCAAATGCTTCAAAAACTTCCTTTTCCCTTGCAAAGAGATAATCCTGCCATTCTTTATTTGATGGATCCATAAAGTAAAGCGCATCTGTTTCCCAGCCGCTAGGCATTGCCATAGTCCACTGTTCTCCATCAGTTCCACTTGGATCCTTATATAAACCCCATTCCTTTTTTACACCATCATTTTCATATCCTTGAGTCGCTCCATATATTAAATTGTATTGCATTGAAGAAATTCCTGCTTCATGACCATTCTTAATATATCCTTCTATTGTTGATTTATATACATCATGTTTTGATAAATCCTGCCATATATCTTCAACATTTGAACCTTCACCTGCTATAGGATCATGATGTTTGTCTTGCCAATCATAATATTGCAGACCATTTATATGGAATTTTTTCAACTGATCTATTATATCTTTTGTATTAACACTTTTCTCATAATTAGTTAGATAACCGTATCTAGGAAATTTAAGCCAATTTGAGGAGACATCTACAGCTGTTGATGATGACTCTATGACTTTTCCTTCAGAATCTTTACACGTTATTTCAAGTAAATAGCCTTTAAAATCCTCATTAGGAACTGTCCAGTTTATGAATAAATCTTTATTTTCATCTTTTTCAATTGAAAAATTTTGAGTTACTGTACTCCCAACTTGTGTATCAAGATGCTTTGCCGATAGCTCTATAGTTCCATTGGATATTTCATTTCCTGTATAATTGACCAAATTAATTTTTACACTTACATTTGATCCTGGATTATACATAGATTTATCTGTTGAGACATCATATAGTAAAAGCTTTTGATTAAAGGCCCCTTTCTCAGAAGTATTTACTATAGGCATTTCTATAAAATCAGAATTTGCATATGCGGTATTTGATATAATTGATACAGTTGATAGAATTGTAGTTGACATAAGTGCTAAACTACATAAAATTTTTAATTTTTTTCTTGACTTTCTCATATTTTCACCATCTTTCTAAATTAAAGCACCATCATTTCCAAGTTTATATCCATTTATAGTTGTATCCGATAACATTTTTCCATTTTTATCCAAGTAATACCAGTGCTTTCCATATTTTAACCAGCCTGTACTCATGACCCCATCAGTTCCTAGATGATACCAGTTTCCGTTATTAGAAATCCATCCAATTGACATTTCACCAGATTCCTTTAAGTAATACCAATTTCCATCATCATTTACCCAGCCTGTTGACATTTCTCCATCTGATTGTAGATAATACCAACTATTACCCTCTTGCATCCATCCTGTTGCCATACTTCCATCAGAACTCAGGTAGTACCACTTTCTACTCATGTTAATCCAACCAGTCTCCATAATACCGTTTTCATCAATTACATACCATTTTTCATTTACTTTAATCCAAGAATTTTTAACTTGTTTTCCTGATTCATCAAAAAATTGCCAGCCTAACTTTGTTTTAATCCATCCACTTTTAATTACTGATTCATCACTTGAAGCATTGTCGTTATCACTAGTACTTTCTCCGTCACCAGCACCTCCATTACCATTATTTTCATTTCCCGAATCCTTTTCATCACTAGTACTTGAAAATTCATTAATATTAGTTACATAACTGTATTCTGTACCATTATCTCCCCAAGCAATTAAATTATTACCATTGTAAACATCTAAATTAGTTATCTTTGCAGGAACTGTATACTTTTCATCAAAGCCATTTCCGTTAAATTCATATATCTTTTTCAAGCCTAATACCCACAAGTTTCCTTCAGCATCTATAGAATAATATGGTTTTATTAAATTTCTTATTTCACCTGCATCCGTAACTGTTAATTTTTGTCCTTTAATTCTAGTTTCAATAGATGGGTCATTAACCTTATATATCTTATTCCTACTAACCTTCAAATCATCATCACGTACAGTTTCGAATCCAACTTGATTTACTTGTATTTTATTATTGCCTCCGTCTTTATTGAATCTTATAACATATATATTTCCATCCTTAGCGCATACATCCAAATTATACCAGTCATCACTAAGTTTAGGCTGAATCCAAGATAGAAAATCAGATTCTCCATTCATTTCATATGCTGTAACTTCTTTAGGTGTATATGCTCCATCAACTTTATCTCCTACAGCCTTAGAAATCTTTAAGATGTATTTTTTGCTGTTTGTCCCATCTGGATATGCAATGCTTATATCACTATCTGAAGTAAATTCTACATTTGCACTGACATAAATGTAAGTTGAATCTTGTGTTAACAAATCTGATCCTATGTCAGTTAAATTGGCTACAATATTTTCATCTCCGTATTTTTCTCCAAACTCTTTTATACTTTCTGTCTTAGTTTTTCCGTCAATTGTATATATAAATTTGATATTTGCAAACTTAGAGACATCTATATATTTGCCAGAATTATTTACAAAGCCATAATATATTGCCTCCTTGTCATAATTTATTATAGCGTGTGTCCCGCTTGAAGTTTCTTCTCCAGTATTTGTGTCAGAACCAGTTGTGTTTTCTCCACTATTTGTCCCTGAATTGTTATCACCATCTTCATCTGATGAAGAATCATTTTCCTCTGTTTTAACTGAAATATTATCATCATATGCCATTATTACGTTTTTATCTAGCTTTATATCTGATGTTATTTGAATTAATGATTTTCCATCTTGCTCAATAACTTGTGCATCATATCCACAGTAATCTCTTATTCTTCCAGCTATGTATTCTGCTGCTGCTTCCACATCTCCATTATAAGTTTTTGCTTCTCCGTCAGACTCTAAATTACCAGATTCATCAGCTGTTATTGAAAACCAAAATTGATAAGTGTCTCCAAAGCTTGATGTTACATCATCACCCTTTTTTAAGGTTATATTTTTCCATTCATGATCTGACTCTGCATTTATATCAATAGTTGTTGTATATTTTACAGCAGAATCTGTTGTTGTAGTTCCATATACTGATTCTACGGTTTTAGAAGTATAATTATCAGCAATCATATCTCTTACAGCATCGTTAGAATTTTTCGTATCATCCGATACATATTGAATATTTTTAGCAAGTGCCATTTTAGATTCTATTGAAATATCACTATTATGCCCCGTTATTACAGTTCCTTCTAATTTTTCATCAGATATTATTTGGATAACAGGACTTCCATTCTCTGTAGTCACCTCTGCATCATATCCACAATAATCTTTTAATCTTTTAGCTATATACTTTGATGCTGCAGTTATATCGCCATTATAGGTTTTTTCTATACCATCAGTTTCTTTATTAGTAGGATCATTAGTTGTTACTGAAAACCAAAATTGATAGCTGTCTCCAAAGTCTGATGTTATTTCATCACCTTTTTTCAATGTAATATTATCCCATTCATCATTGGAATTTGCAGCTAAATTGATTATTGTTACATATTTAATAGCTTGTCCATAATTATAATCTGCAGTATATTTATACCATACATCACCAAAGGAACCTTTATTACTTGAAATTCTATCACCTAATTGAAGATAATCTGTTATATTACTGCCATATCTATTGGTTTCTTTTAATTTTTTTACTAAATCTCTTCTAATATCAAATTTTTGATCTTCTATATCTTCCCCTTCAAACTTTCCTGTTTGCAAATTAAATAGATCTTCCTTACCATTATTATCTAGTTCAATATACCTATTATCGTACTTTATAGAATCATCATATGCATCTGAATTCTCTAGTTCATTATACTTTCCATTATTGTAGTATATTGTTTGTTCTTCCCCATCAGTTCCTCTATACCCATCGTATAAATACTTATTTGAGTAAGCAACGGCAGCATTAAAATCCCCATCCTTTTCTTTCAATGCATCAGAAGCAAATACAATTGGTGATGAACTAAGAGTAGTAACAATTGTTGTAATTGTTACTAGTGTTATTATTTTGTTAACTCTTTTAATCATGATATTATCTCCCCTACTATGTTATAGTTAAATTACTATTTATATATAATTAATTTTCTTTCTAATATCTTGATTCTATTTAATAAATTTGCATTTAAAACTAATTAACTATAAATTTATTTATTGTTAGATTTAATTTTTCAACCACTGAATTTAGTTCTTCTACAAATTCAAATATTTTTTGAATTTCACTAATTTGTCCATTAGCTCCGAAGGAAACTTGTTCTGTAGTTGCGGCTGTTTCTTCCGAAATAGCTGAAATGTTTTCCATTGCTATTTTAGTTTTATCTTTACAATCAACTATTTCATTAATTGACACAACTATATCTTTTAATTGGTATGATATTTGGTTCATTCCTTCAAATATAACTTTAAAAGCCTCATCTGCACCATCGACTGCATCCATCTGTTCTTTTATTATAATTCTAGAATTGATTGCTTCTTTCACTACAATTCTTGTTTTATTTTCAATATTATTAATTATTTTATTAATTTGATCAGATGACTCTTTTGATCTATCAGCTAGTTTTCTAACTTCATCAGCAACAACAGCAAAACCTTTACCTGAATCTCCAGCTCTTGCTGCTTCGATTGCTGCATTTAATGCTAAAAGGTTAGTTTGCTCTGCAATACTACCAATTAACTCTATAATTTCTTTTATATCGTTTATATTTGTGTCTAAAGAGTTTATATCGCTAACAATTTTAGCGGAAACATTATTGGTTTCGCTGGCTTTATCTTTCAATGTATTAACTGATATAACTGCTTCTTTTTTCATTTTTTGTGTTTCCTCTAATACTGACCATACGTTTTCTGTTTTCTTACTCACTATATTTATTCCATCGGATAATACGCTCATGAAATCAATTCCTTCATTAACACTAACAGCTTGATCCGAAGCCCCTTTAGCAATTTCACTCATTGTAGCTGCGATTTCTTCTGAAGATGAGCAAGAATGTTCTGAAACCTGTGCAACTATTTTGGTATTATTAGATACATTGTTAGTAATATCTTTAACATCTCCAATTAAATCACTTATTTTACTCACCATCTCATTAAATGCACTTATTACTTCTCCGATTTCATCTTTACTACTATCTTCTATATGCAAAGCTAAATTTCCATCCCTAGCCTTTTTCATAAGTGAAACTAATTTTTCCAAAGGTTTTGATATGCTTCTTGATACTATTAATGCTACCAACATGGCTATCATAAACGAAATCAAACCAATTATTATAGTATTATTTGTTAGACTATTAGATTCAGAGTTTATATAAGTGTACGGTATAACTCCCACTACATACCAGTCTGAACCACTTAAAGGTGCATAAGATACTAGATTATTACCATCACTTGTTGAAAAAGAATTTTCTATCTTAGCACTTTTATCCTTGCTTTTAGCTGATTCTTTCTCTTGAATTTTCTCTATAATACTTTTATCTTTATATTCTGTTCCAATTAGACTTGATTCATCACTTAGAATAACAGCTCCTTGTGAATCTAAAACAAATATATCAGAACTATCTCCTAAACTAATGTCTTTAAACAAATTAATAAATAATTTAGGATCCAATTCTTCTATAACTATTCCAAAGTTCTTACCTGTAGCCAAAGTATTCATTTGAACTGAAGCGTAGATTTTATATCCTGATGAACTTTTGTTTAATGACCATGTGAATTTTCCCTTTGACTTGCTAGATAAATCTGCTAATTTCAACATTAAATCGTCAGATAGTTGATTTGAAAAACTTCCTATTTTCCCTTTGTCTGCACTGATAATTCCGAGTCCGGTCATATCATTCTTGGTTCCCACTTTATTTTTTATTAATTTATTTAAATCATTAATTTTATGATAATCAACAGTTTGTCCATTTTCGAAATAATCCTGAAAATCAGGTTCAGTAAATATTGACATAGCGAAGTTGGAATTCTTATCCATTTCGCTTGATATATTTACTCCAATTTGCGCCATTATCTGAGATGAGAAATTTGAAATTTTATTATCGATTGAACTTTTAGATTGCACTATTATTGAAACACCCACTATTAATAATGGAATTAAAACTAATAATCCATAAGAAGTTGTCAATCTAACTTTTATTTTAGAACCTCTTATAATGTTTTCACAGTAAAAAAATATATTCTTTCTTTTATTGACAAAATCTATTTCTCTTTTATTATTTCTTTTTTTTAATTTAATCATCGGGTGATCACTCCCTCATTAATCCTTGCAAAACTTATAAATAGAATATGCACAATATTTTTTCAAGCTAAACCACCTCTTATCATATAACCTACCTAGTTTCCAGAAATCAATCTTGCAGCACCATATATTCCAGCATCATTACCTAATTTGGCCAACTCAAATTTTGTATTTCTTGAACTATGAAATGCATTTCCTTTAAAATGCTTAGTAATGCTTTCGATCAGAAAACTCCCATTTTTAGATACACCTCCACCAATCACAAATATCTCTGGATCAATAACACATGAGATATTAGCTAAAGCTTTCCCCAATCTATTACCAAAATCATCTACCAATTCTAATGCTAATTCATCACCTGCCTTTGCAGAATCAAAAATATCTTTTGCTGATAAATTCCCAAAATTCTTTAAATCGGATTTTGTTTTCGTGTTTTTTAAAGCCTTATTAGCTAAACTAACGATCCCTGTTGCAGATGCATATTGTTCTAAACATCCTTTATTTCCACATCCACAGCATTCTGTCTCGTTATCAGAAACCTTTATATGACCAATTTCACCACCCGCACCATTTGATCCTGATATTATTTTTCCGTCAACAATTATTCCACCGCCAACACCAGTTCCAAGTGTTACCATTACAGCATTTTTATAGCCTTTTCCTCCGCCCCTCCACATCTCTCCAAGTGCAGCAACATTTGCATCATTTGCAGCTTTAATAGGTAACTTTACTAATTTATTAACCTGATCTACTATGTTAAAAACTTTCCATCCAAGATTTACACATTTAAGTACTGTTCCATCATCTTTAACTGGTCCTGGTACCCCTATTCCTATCCCTAATACATTCTCCTTGGAAATATTCTTTTCATTAAGCTTATTTTCTAATGTTTCCACAATATCTTTTAGAATATATTTCCCTTCATTCTCTTTTCTTGTTTCAATCTCCCACTTTTCTAATAACTTTCCTTCAGCTTTAAACAAACCAAGCTTAATGGTTGTTCCTCCAATATCTACACCGAATATATACTCTTTCATTTGGACTACTCCTTCTATGATAATAACCTTGCTTAATTTCAACTGCTTATAATGAGCCAATTGAGGTTCTATTTTTTACTTTAATGTAAGTTTATAAATTCTTGATTCATAAGGTCTAAGATCTATATTATTTATAGAATCATTTGTATCTATATCATAATTCGAAATTAAAAGTTCCTTAGAGTTAAACTCGATTTCATCTTTCAATGCAAACTTCGTCTTATTACCCGTAAAATTACAAATAACTAATAACTTTTCATTTTCTAAAGTTCTTGTATATGCAAATATTTCTTTATTTTCTTCTAAAATCAATTCATATTTTCCATATACAACTACTGGATTTGTTTTTCTAATTTTAATTAGCTTTTTATAATAATTGAATATAGAATTTTCATCATTTAATTGTAATTTAGCATTTATTTCTTTATAATTAGGATTTACTTTTATCCAAGGCTCTCCAGTTGTAAAACCTGCATTTTCACTATCATCCCATTGAATTGGAGTACGTGCATTATCTCTACCTTTTGCATATATAGAATTCATTATATCTTCATGCTTATAACCTTGCTCTATTCTTTCTTTGTACATATTAAGAGTTTCTATATCCTTATAATCATTTAAATCCTCAAATCTTATATTTGTCATACCAAGTTCTTCGCCTTGATATATATAAGGGGTTCCCTTCATTCCGTGCAGCAATGTGGCAAGCATTTTTGCACTTTCTATTCTATATTCTTTGTCATTTCCCCATCTTGAAACTATTCTTGGTACATCATGATTATTCCAGAATAAACTGTTCCAACCCATTCCTTCTAATTCAACTTGCCATCTTGATAATGCTTTTTTTAAATCTAGCAGTTCCAATAGCTTTAAATCCCATTTTTCCTTACCTGGCTGTTGATCTAATAAAATATGTTCAAATTGAAATATCATACTAAGCTCACTGCCATCTGGATTTGAATACTGCTTTGCTATTTCTGGATTAGAACACCAAGCTTCTCCAACAGTTAATAAGTTCTTACCTCCAAAAGTTTTCTTATTCATTTCTTCAATGTATTCATGAAGCTTCGGCCCGTTTTCTTTTATCTTTTCATCTGGAATTTTACCTATAAGCTCAATAACGTCCATTCTGAATCCGCCAATACCTTTATCAATCCAAAAGTTCATCATATCATAAACTTTATTACGCATTTCTTCATTTTCCCAATTCAAATCCGGTTGCTTTTTGCTAAATAAATGTAAATAATATTGTCCTGAATTTTCATCATATTGCCATGCACTTCCACTAAATGTTGATCTTAAATCGTTTGGTTCTTCTCCATTTACTGAATCTCTCCATATATAATAATCTCTATATGGATTATCCTTTGATTTTTTAGATTCAATAAACCATTTGTGTTCATCGGAAGTATGGTTAACAACTAAATCCATAAGGATTTTTATGTCCCTCTTATTTCCTTCTTCAATAAGTTTGTCCATATCTTCCATCGTTCCAAAATCATCCATTATATCTTCATAATCGCTTATATCATATCCATTATCGTCATTTGGTGATTTGTATACCGGAGATAGCCATATCACATCTATACCTAACTCCTTTAAATAATCTAACTTTTCTATTATTCCTCTTAAATCCCCGATTCCATCCCCATTAGAATCTTTGAAACTCCTTGGGTATACCTGATATACTACACTCTCTTTCCACCATTCCTTATTCATAACTGCCTCCAATTAATATATTTTCAAATAATTTATGTTAGTAAGTCGCCTTACCAAAGGCCACTAAAATATTCAACTATCAATCTTCCTATTTATTAATTTAAATTATGATAATTATTATTCAATTTATTAAAAGATTACTAAGTATTGAGGTGTTTACTACATCTTTTTTAATCATCCTATATGTTCAATTTATATAATATGCTAGAATAATTTCACAACCTGCACCAAATAAATATTTATCTAAATCTAATGTTTGTAATTCCCATATGATCTTGGTTTTATTTTCATGTGAATTTATTATATTATAAATTTTATCTTTTATATCAAATCTTATTTGTGCTTCATTATGTCACACATTCTTTCTCTATTCCTTAACTGATCCCATAACCATCCCTGTAACAAAATACTTTTGTAAGAACGGATAAATAACTAGTAATGGAATAGTTGATACAACAATTTTAGCAGCATTTAATGTTTTATTAGAAATATCAGCAAGACTTTGCAACTGTGCTGGATTTGTCACCTTTGTAATATCCACTGTTAATTGTTGTATATAAGTTTGCAGTGGATAATTTGCTGCCTTATTTATGTACAATAATCCACCAAAGAAATCATTCCAGTGTCCAACAATGCTAAACAATGAAATTGTTGCTAATGCAGGAAGCGAGATAGGAATATATATCTTAAATAAAATTTGCCATTTATTACATCCCTCTAATTCTGCCGCTTCTTCCAATGATTTTGGTACACTCTTGAAAAAGTTCATTAATAAAATTACATTAAATATAGGCACAGCACCTGGTAAAATTAGAGACCAGATAGTATCTAATAAATGTAGATTTTTTACAGTAATAAATATTGGTATCATTCCACCTGAAAACAACATTGCAAATATCATAAAATTCATATAAATATTTCTAAAACGAAATTCTCGTTTACTCTTTGATAATGGATATGCCATTAAAACTACCAATATTAAATTTAACGCTGTTCCAAGAACAACTCTTAACACGGAAATACCAAAAGAACGCCAAAATTGACCCTCTTGCAATAATGTTTTATAGGATGATAAAGTAAAATCTATTGGAAGTAATCCCACTAAATTTCCCGCTGCTGCTGACTTATTACTAAAAGAAATAGCTACCATATTTATGAGGGGAAACAGGCAGGCAGCTGTAAGTATTATTACAACACCCCATATAATTGCATCAGCTAGCCTGCTTCCAAACTTTTTTGACTTTAACATAATACTCCTCCTTTAAAATATTTGCATATTAGCAACTCTTTGAGATAATTTGTTAGCAGACAATAATAATATACATCCAACTACTGATTTTAATAGTCCTACTGCTGTTGCAAAACTATACTGCATTCCTACTAACCCTACACGATAAACATATGTATCAATGATATCTGCTGTTTGATAAACAATCGGATTATATAAATTAAATACTTGATCAAAGCCAGCATTTAAAATATTTCCTAAATTCATTGCTGTCATAAGCATAATTATAGGCATTATACCTGGCAGAGTCACATGTATTAGCTGCTTGAATCTATTTGCTCCATCTATAGCCGCTGCTTCATATAATCCAGAATCAATTCCGGTTAATGCCGCTAAATATACAATTGATCCATAACCGAATTCTTTCCATACATCTGTTCCTATTAATATAGGCCTAAACCAGGTATTGCTTGCAAGAAATAATGTTGGTTCATATCCAAACAATTTCAAAAATGCATTAACCGGGCCATCAAAGGAGAAAATATTGGCTACTACTACAGCTAAGACTGCCCATGATAGAAAATGTGGTAAATATACAATAGTTTGAATGGTTTTCTTAGCCCATTTTTTTCTTATTTCATTTAAAAGTAATGCAAATATAATTGGTATTATTGTGCTTAAGATAATTTTTCCTATAGCAATAACTAGTGTATTTCTTAAAATATTCATGCTATCTGGTATTTGAAGCATATATCTAAAATTATCAAGTCCAACCCACTTAGAACCTAGTATTCCTTTTGCCGGTAAATACTCTTGAAAAGCCATTATTATACCAAACATAGGAATAAAACTAAATATGAATAAAAATATCATACCAGGTGCCATCATAAGATGATAACTTAATTGTTTTTTCCCTTTTTTCATGAATCTCCCTGCCTTCCTTATTTGTAATGTAGAATATTAATTCTTCGATTGTAAGTTGGATGCAAATACTACTTGCATCCAAACTGTCAAATTAGTATTTATTTTTTTATAGCATCTTCAACCTCTTTTGTAATTTCATCTCCACCTGTACTCTTCCAAGTTGAAACAAAGACATCAAAAGAATCTATTGGTGCTTCACCTGTTACAATTTTTAAGAAGGTTTCATCTTGTAATTTTTGTAAATTGGCCCATTTTAATTTCATACTCTTTGTTTGTCCAAAAAATACTGGATTAACTTCATTTATCTTGGTCTCACTCATTAGTTTTGGGGCAACCATTCTTGACGTATAGCCACTCCATGCATCAGCACTTGGAGAATTTGAATTAGCTAAATAATCCTTACACTTTTCATAGTTTCCCTTATCAGCTCCTAAAGATTCCGGATCTTTTTCTCCTTTAAGTGCTAAATCAATATTTTTATACATATCAATTGTTGCATTATAATCATTAATAAGAATACCTACCGGTCTTACACCTGAATCAACACCCTGCTTTATATAATCCATAAGTTCTTGTTTTCCATAGTCTTCATATACCATCTTGTCATTAATAACACTAGCTATCTTTACTAATAATTCTGGATGCTCAAATCCTTTTTTAACAACATAAAATTCGCTTGCCGGATTTTGTGTATAAGTTGTATAAGACCCATCTGAATTTGTTGGTATTATATAAGGAACCCATTGTGCATTTGGATTTAGCTTCTTAGCATCATTTAATGGATAATCAGGTGCCCACCATGGTCCAAAGAAAGCGCCAGCTTGACCATTAACAATAAGTGAAGTAACATCATCACCTTGTCTTACTGCCATTTGTGGATCAATTAAACCTTTTTTAAACATTTCAGCAACTCTTCCTAATCCCTTTTTCATATTATTAGTTGTAGATCCAAATACAACTTTTCCATCCTCTTCAATCCATTGTCCTGGAAAAGCATTATACATTCCTAGAACGTTATCCATTTGAAATAATCCCCCATAAACTCCTCCTATATTAGAAGAAGCCACAAGACCAATTGTTTTTCCAGCTCCATTATTTCCTGGATCTTTTGTTACAAACTGCTGTAAAATATTTTCCACATCATCCATTGATTTAGGTGCTTGCAATCCCAATTTATCCATCCAATCTTGTCTAACCCAAAGCATTGTTGGCGCATTAGCACATTGAGTAGATGGCAATGCCATAAGTTTTCCATCAAATGTAGCACTTTCTAATGCTCTTCCATTATACGAATCATACATTTGTTTAATTTTATCTGTGGCACAGTTTTTGTAAGCATCAGTTAAATCTGCTATCATATCGCTATCTACTAATTGCTTTAATGTTGTTGAATCAACTTTCATAATATCTGGTATATCACCTGTAGCGACTGCCATTGATACCTTTTGATCATATGGATCTCCATTAGCTGCTTCAAATTCATCTTTATTCTGAACATTTAATACATCTTTTAAATATCTTGTATATGCATTATTTTCATAGGTATCTCCTTCTGGAAGACGCGGACTTCCAGGTGTATTTTTACCTATAGTATAAGTTACCAATTCATCGTATTTTCCATAAGGTGTAGTTACTGCCCCTGACTTATCTTTCGTTTCAGTCGTAGTTGCACCATCTTTATTTCCGCACCCCGTAAAGAACATAGCAATTGTAATAACTGCCATTCCAAAAGTTGTTATCCTTTTCATTGTTTGCGTTAAATTTCTTTTTAGCATCCCCATAAGCCTCCTAATTCATTAAAAAAATAATACTTTAACTGTAACTAGCTTTGGTTAAGTAATTTATACTGAAATTATAGCATTCAAGTAATTATCCGAATATACTAAAGATTTTTGATTTATATCAATTTTTTATGAATATGTAAACAACTACAAAAAGCAAGCTGTTTCAAAATGAAATTCATACCTCCATTTTAAAACAGCTATTTATCTAGTTAATCATTAAATTTATTCTTGTCTATTTCTACCGGGATACTCATTATCGCAACAGTTTTTTCATTTGGTATACTTATAAATCTCAAATCACAATTTTCACCATAAGTAAGTTTAATTCTATCATAAACATTTTTTACTCCATAACCTTTTGTTCTAGTTGTTAAAATTCTTTCGCAAATTTCACTCTTCATCCCCACTCCATTATCTTCAATTTCAAACACAATATCTGTTCCTTTTTGCTGTGCAGATATTCTTAACTTGCCTCTATTATTTCTTTTTTGATCAATACCATGACATATTGCATTCTCAACTAATGGCTGTAGTAATAAATTAATCATATAGTATCCCTTAATTTTATTATCAATATCAAAATCCACATCAAAATTATAATTATGCATCATGGATTGAATCTTAACATATGCTTCTGTATTATTTAATTCATTTTCTACTGTTATGATACTACTTCCTTTATTTAAAGATGTACGATAAAATGTTGATAATAGCTGAGCCATTTCACTAATTTCATCTTCTCCTGACCTAATTGCCTTCCAATTGATCAAAGACAAGCTATTATATAGAAAATGTGGGTTTATTTGAGCTTGTAATGCTTTCATTTCATATTTTCTTTTAGATATTTCGCTCTTATATACTTCTTGTATTAAAGTTTTTATTCTTACTATAAGCTTATCAAAACTATTAATTAAAACACCAATTTCATCTTCCGAATTACTTTCTATTGTAACTTCCAAATGATCCATATTCATTTCCTTCATATTTTTAGTTAATTTTTCAATACGGTTTACTATTATATATGAAAGCCAATACCCTACAACTAAAATTATTAGAACGCAAATCCCCATCATAAAGAATACAGTATAAATAATATTTTTAGATGATTCCACAATTAAATGCACGGGTTTGTAAAGATACGCAGTCCATCCAAGATCCTTCATATCCATTTTTATTAAAATATAATTTATATTATCATAAGTTATAGTATCTCCTTCTATTTTCTTTAATTCAGTACTTGGCAATAAATACTCGTTACCATCATCATAGCTTCTATTCTCAAATACAACTTCATCATTTTTATCTACAATATAAATTCCACAATTAGTGCTTGATATATTATATAACGGCTGAAAAAAATTTTTAGAGTTTATTTTTACATATAGAATATTTTGTATATCATTATATCCTTTATTAATAAACTGAACCGCTAAAAAAACATTTTTTTCACTATCAATGAACCACTGAGGTTTATATTTTCCTAATACATCTTTATACCAAATGTTATTCTCAATAATCTCCATGGGCATTATATAATCGGAATGCTTTACTATATTATTACTAGTATATACAGTTATTTGTTGTATATCATTATGTAAAGCTCTTAGCATGTCAATATATGGATCCAGCATATTATGAAACTTATAATACATTTCATAATAACTTTTATATTCATGATTAATTACCTCTAAAACCATTGGGTTAAATGTAGTATAATCCAGTATATTGCTATACACATTAGCTGAGTTTTCGATTCCTATAACTGCTTCTGAAAAAGACTTTCTTAAATTCTCTCTTTCTTGATCCAAAAGTAAATTTTTCGTTTGCTGATAACAAAATAAACCTAGAATTATAATCGGAATAATACTAACTAAGAAGTAAGTCAAAATTATTTTATATCGAAATTTTAAATTTAGAAAAAATCTTTTTAACCTATTCATTATTTTCATCCTTTTGTCTATATTTTTCAGGTGTTAATCCATAGAATTCTTTAAAACTTTGACAAAAATATGATGTATTACTATATCCCACGATATTACCAATATCTTTAATTCTTATATTTGTATTTTCTAACATATCTTTTGCCTTTTCCATCCGATAATTTTTTATAAATACATTAATGCCCATGCTTGTCTCTTTCTTAAAGATACTGCTTAAATAGCTTGGTGCCATATACACATATTCTGCCAATATAGCAAGAGATAAATCTTTTCCATAATTTTTATAAATATATGACTTAACTAGCTCTATCTCATGCCTATGATTAAAAGATTCCTTGGAAAATTGTTTTTCCATATTATCTATAACATTATTTAATATATCTCTTATTTCTTGAATTGTCCTGCTAGAATAAATCTTATCTATTTCTCCATCTAAATCTATTTCATTTGCTTCTTTCATTTCATTACAAATATTTCTATAAATATTTGTAAGAATAAACTTTACATATATTTGGGAAAAATCACTTTGCGCTGAAAATTTTTTTATTAAAAGATCAACACTAGATTTCAAACTACAAAAATCTCTAACTTTTATATGATGTTCTATATTTTTAAGTATAGTACTATCGAACTTTTCATCTGTTGATTCCAATGTCATCTCTACTTTTTTAGAAAAAATATACTTATCTGGTACAAAAAAACGTTGTTCCATAATATGTTCCATATTAGAATATTCTTCTGATATTATAGAAGGTGATGTAATTAAATTACTAATAGAAAAATAACAATCGACTCCATATTTTTCTGATATCACATTATGTATTTTCGTACAAGTATTTTCTAATACAGTTTCATCTATAAACTCACACAAAAAAAATATTCCCTGATATGGATTTAAATTCAAATAATCTGCTTTATCCTGAAAATCATCAAGAATTTTTTTTATAAATTCTTGATGATTATTAAAGAAATCTTTATCGAATTCCATTAAAATCATTCTCTTATACTTATTTATAAAATCTGTATAATTATCTAAAGAAAATCTCTCCCTAATATTCTCTACAGGAATTCCACTTATTATTTTTAATAAAACATGTTCTTTTTCAGTGAAATTTCTCCTTTCTTTGTCTCGCTTTTCTTTATTTTCATGTTCTATTTTTTCAATAACACTTTCGATTGTTTTTTTAAATTCTGCCTGGTTTATTGGTTTTAATATATAATCATTTACACCAAGGCTTATTGCTCTTTTTGCATACTCGAATTCACCAAAGCCACTAAAAATTATTATCTTTAGATCTGGATATATTAATTTAGCGTTTTGTGATAATTCAATTCCATCCATAAATGGCATCCTTACATCAGTTAATAAAATATCAACTAAATTTTTTTTCAAATATTCTAATGCTTCTTCTCCATCACTACATTCTTTTATATCAAAGTCAAAAGAAAATTTCTTGATTAAAAATATAATACCATCTCTCTCAATAAATTCATCATCAACAATTAAGATTTTAAACATAAACTTTCCCCCATATCTCCTTTTAAATTTTAATAAACGATTATTTCTATACATACTAAATAGATGCGAAATGATACTTAGCATTGCATTAATATAATATAACAAAACTTTACGTAATCGTTTAACCACATTGTTAATGTAACATATATACATTTTTTTGTCCATATCACTATTCAAAGCAGCGGCATTTTAAATAGGATTCTCCTCCACTATATTCTTAAGCTATTTGTGTTGTTATGATTTGAAATCCTGATTACTTTGACTTATTTTTAAAAAACGAAAATATCGATTTCTTTATCTTAACTTTTTTTCCAACGAAATTTATAACCTCATTATTAATCAGCTTTTTAGAGCTCTCTTCAAAGATATTTTTATTTATTATTTCATTATTATTATCATTTAATATATTTATAGCTTTTCTAAGTCCAGTAGTTCTGTTATCTATGTCATGAGCATCAGAACCAATAAAATTATATATATTATTCTCTAAAAATATATGCGTAGTTTTTCTATAAACTAACATTTGTTCACTATAAATTATCATTGTCTTCATCATTTCCATAATAATAAGAATATTTTCCTCTTGTATTCTCCACCGCATGTAATACTGTTCCTATAATATTAGCTCCCACTTTATCCAAAAGATTTTTTGCATCCATTACTATATCTCTTTTCGTTTCTCCCGCCCTTATAACTAAAATAGTCCCATCTACCTTTGTTGATAGTATTTGTGCATCTGTAACTGCTTTAAGCGGTGCTGTATCTAAAACCACTATATTGAATTCTACTTTTAATCTTTCTATTAAATTGCTCATAGCAGAAGATGATAACATTTCTGATGGATTTGGTGGAATCTTCCCTGATGTTAAAAAATAAAAATTATCATTCCTTTTTTGTACTGCTTCTTCAATGGCGGCCTTTCCAAGAAGAACTTCAGAAAGTCCAATCAAATTTGAGACTTTAAAATTTTTATGAACTGAGGGTTTTCGTAAATCGCAATCCACTAGTATCACTTTCTTTTCATTTTGAGCAAAAGATGCAGCAATATTTCCTGCAACTGTTGATTTTCCCTCTGCCATTTCTGCACTAGTAACAGCTATTGTTCTTATTTCCTTATCAAAGGAAGAATATTGTATATTAGTTCTCAATGTTCTATAAGCTTCTGCAACTATAGATTTAGGTTTATCTTCTACTATGAAGCCGGCATGAATTCTATTATCAACTACTGTTTTCTCTAATTTATATCTTTTCATTCTATCTGCTTTATAACTCCTCGCTTCTTCTAATTTATATCTTTTCATTATTTCTAGTGTATAGCCTTTTATTTTCTCTAGTAACGACATGATTTCACACCTTCCTAACATCAAAATAAATTTGCTACATTAATAATCAAAAAGTACAACTTGCATTTGTTTACAAATAATTTATTAGCATAAACTTCATTTTTTAAGAGTAGATGATTTATTTTAATTATCTAGCGCATTAATTGATAAAAAATAGAATTTCTATCTCCGCTTTTCCTGTCAATTCACATCACTTACCTTCTTTAAATAAGTCAGGAATAACACCTAAAACTGGCAAACCTAAGATTTCCTCTATTTGCTCCCTAGTTTTAAATGTATTATTTAAGAACTCTAATAAGAAACTTGCTCCAGCACTGCCTATCAGACCAAGCAAAAGGCCGACTCCTATATACATCTTTTTATTTGGACTGACTGGTTTTTGAGGTACCTTAACACTTTCTACAACCTTTACGTTACCATTTGGTATAAACTCTCTGGATGATTTTATAAACTCATTTGTAACTGAATTCACTACATCCCCAGCTAATGCTTGGTTCGCACTCACGTAACTAATCTCCAATATTTGTGTATCCGTTCTTGGCGTAACTGATAAATTATCAAGAACATTTTCTGAATTTAAGTTTATATCACTTGAGTCTATGGCCCTTTGTACTAAATCATTGGTCTTTATTATTTCTGCATAAGTCTTTATTAGTTTTTGATACATCTGCACATCATTAGTGCTATAGTTTTGATCCTGACCAGTAGTATTTTCTTTTCCTATAAAGACTTTAGTATTTGCTTCATATTTAGGTGGAATTATAAAATAGCTTATAATTAAAGCTAACAATGTCGTTACTAATGTTACTAAGAGTATCATTTTCCATCTTTTTATTATTGGATTTGCTATTTCATCAATTCTTATAATATCGTTACTCATCATTTAAACTTCTCCATATACAATAAATTTTTCAATAGTCCTAAATACAATAATTATATTTTTAGTAATTTCCTTCTCTTTCATTCATATTTTTAAAATAAAAAAATCCTAATGGAAAATTTCCACTAGAATTACTTTTAAAAATAAAAACTAGGCTGAAACCAATAGTTTTAACCTAGCTAAGATATTTCCTTCTAAATTTTTAGGGAGTAATTTTACTCATCAATGCGTTTTTTCTTAAGTGTCACAAGTTTTCTATGCTTTCTATTTTTAGATCTTGGTTTGATATTCAACAAATCTAATACAAACATTAAAAGAGGCACTCCAAGTAATAACCCCCAAACTCCCATAAAATGCTCTGATACTAAAAGTGTAATAAATACGACAAAGACTGGTAATTCAGTCTTATCTGCCATAAACCTAGGGTTCAATACATAACTCTCAAGTGCATGTAAAACTGCGATAATTATAAGAATATATAAAATCATTTTAAAACCGCCAACTGTGTATGCTATTATACTTAAAGGTATTAACGATGCAATTGTTCCTGCAACTGGGACTAAGCTAAATAAGAAAATCATAACTCCAAGGCCTAAAACCTGCGGAAATCCCAATGCAAAAAGAGATATAACAGATAAAATACTATTAACAAATGCAATAATTATTTGAGCTTGAATTACTTTTCCAAATGAATTCAAAAAATTTATTCCAAAATCTTTTGTATACCTATATAATATGGCAATCTTACTATCTTGAAACTCTGAGAAAAATTCTTTGATTTTCTCTCTTTCAACCATAAAAAAGAGGCTTAATATTAAAGACACAAATATATTAAAACTCCAAGTACCTATATTTGAAGCATATTTCAAAAATTGATCAAATTTCAATAAATCATTTATTTCAGAATTCTTAAAAAATGACATGAAATCAACCTTTCCAAAGTATGGTACAATGTACGTAGATAAAACTTCCCCACCAATATCTCTAAAATCAAATCTAGATATTTTCATCCCAATCTCTGTAAGCTGTCTAATAATTATTGGTATATACCTATAACTTGCAAAGATAATAATAGATGTCATGAATATGTATAAAAATAATGTTACTATTATCGGTTTCACCTTTATAAACTTATCTAACCGTTTCGTAATTCCTACTTGTAGACTGTATGCAATATATGTAAAGAAAAATGTAAGTAAAAATAGATTAAGCATTGATCTTAATATATACATAAAAAATACAATAATAAGAAGAACGCAAATTCTTCTGACTATATCTTTTTTAAATAGTTCTCTTAAGAAATTCACATCTTATTCCCCCTTCTAGTAATTATTATATCCTATAAATCATATGCTTAAAACAAGAAATTCCAATAAACCTTTCCATATTAATAAATTTAAATAAAATAATTATGCTCTGGAACCATTTACCTTAACATTTTAATAAAATCTTAATAAATTGCAATTATTTTGTAAGTTGTTTGTAGTATAATATAAGTTATCGGATAATATTAAATAATCTATTCTACTTTACAAAAACCATATCTATAGAGTAGGCATAAAGGAGGATAAGATGAAAAAAAATAATAGAATTGGGGCGATAGTGGCTTCAGCGCTACTTATTACGTCAATATGCAACTCAGTACCAGCATTTGCGGACCCTAATGATAGCAACTTAACACTTGAACAAGCTATACAAAACATACAGGAATACGATAATGAAATTGAATATAACATGGATAAGTTAAATCAACTAAAAGAGCAAATTCTTGAAAAAGAAAATGATATAAAAGATAACCAAGTTAAGCTTGATTTAACCCAAACACAATTTACTGAAAGAGAAAACCAGTTATCTGAACGATTAAAGGGCATTCAATTCAATGGAGGCTTTGAAGCTACACCATTACAATATTTAGACGCCTTATTTTCTTCAGGTGATATTTTAGATGCATTAAAAAGAGTGTCATTGATTTCTCAAATTTGTACAAGCGATAAAGATTTAATTTTAGAAACAAAAAAATCAGAAGACAATCTTTTAAACATTAAAACCACTATAGAAAAAGAAAATCAAGAATTACAAACTGATAAAGATGATGTTGAAAAACAAATTAAGGACTTGGAAGATAAAAAAGATACTCTCTTAAAATATGTACAAGATAATAACGCACTATTAACAGGGGATATAGGAATCACTATTCCTGTAACATTACCTTCTGACATTACAGATCAGGCTAAAGGAGTTATAGAAGAAGCAGAGAAATATTTGAAAGTTCCATATTTGTGGGGAGGGGAATCTCCTGAAGGGTTTGATTGCTCCGGACTTATGCAGTATGTCTTTAATTCTAAAGGAATCACTATACCAAGAACATCACAAGAACAGCAAAGTTTTGCCAAGCCTATTAGCATGGCAGAAATTAAACCTGGGGATTTAGTCTTCAATAAAGTTTCAGATTCAACTCATGTAGGTATGTACATAGGATATGATATGTATATTCAAGCTCCCCATACTGGAGACGTTGTTAAAATAAGTAAGTTAAGTACCTCAAATATGAAATATGTTGGTAGAGTTTTAAACTAATATTAACTTAAAACTCTAGTAATCCAAGTGCTAAATTAATACTTGGATGTATAAGATTAATTTCAACATATATCAAAAAATAAAATTATATACTATAAGCAAAGCAGCTAGTTTAATTAAAGAAACTAGCTGCTTTAATTTAGAGACATTCAAAAAATAACAAGTCAATCTGCCAAGCCTATTTTTCATCATACTGCTTCAGCAGATTGTTCTAATAGACCCGCTATGAGATCAATCTGCTTTATTGTCTGATGAAAAATAATCATTGCATTTTTAACTCGTTATTTTCTTTCATGTCCCTTATAAATTTTCATAAGATAATATATTGTAATATTTTAGTATTTATAGAATATATATAAAATGGTATAATTTAATCGAATACATAATTATTGTGGAGGCGATTTATCATGAACAAAAATGTAAAAAAAATTATTATATTTACCGTTATAAGTACAGCTTTTTATACATGGATGCCATCAACTATGAGCATAGGAGAAAAATGCGCTTATGCATACTCTGGAGATGAAATAACATCTTTAGATCTAACGTCAGAAGGTTCTATTTTGTCAATATACAATAGTATAACTCGCAAAGGAGATTATAGAGTAAAAAAAGGCGACAAAATTCCAGTAGTTATATATTCAAAAATTCCTTCTAATAAAACTAGCTTTAACTTGAGCACCATTGAAACTAAGGCCGCTGATATAAGAGTCTTTGTTGGAAATGAAAATATAAAGCTAAGTGATATCTATGGTAAAATAAATATCGCGGAAGGTCAAAGCAAGACTATTTATATAAGACTTTATGATTCTAAAAACGCCTCTGATAGCAATTATTCCCTAGAATATGAACTTGTTGTAGAAAGAGAAATGACTGATGAAGATAGTGTTATTGATGGCGATACCCAAGAAACTATAGATGATAATACAATAACTCTAAAAAACTATGATGATATTTACTTAAATCGACTAGTTTTATTTGATCCTAACAGTAATAAAATCGATTTCTCTTTTGATAAGACAGAGCCCGTACAGAATATAAATGTTGATGAAAACATATCCTATATTAACGTTAAAGCTGTTCCAGAACAACAAAGCTATAAATTATCAATTAATGACAAAGATTTAGATCCTAGTGATGATAAAGATACTAGACTCGTATCTTTAGATGAAGGAAAAAATATTATAAAAATTAGAATTATAAATTCTAATCGTAAAACTAGAGAATATTATTTAGTTGTTACAAGAGGAAGTAGCTCGCAAGTAGCTTCAAATAATAACACTACTGCAACTAATCAGAACTCTCAAGCTGTACAAGCAGAAGCCTGCTGGCAATATAGAAAAGCTGATGGAACTATAGCTGTTGGATGGACATTAATCGGAAATGACTGGTATTACTTTGATGCAAGTGGCGCAATGAAAACGGGTTGGATAAAGGACTCTTCTGGAAAATGGTATTACCTAAGAGAATCAGGAATTATGGCTAAAAATACTACAATTGATGGATATAAACTAGGTTCTGACGGAACCTATACTAAATAATTCCAAATGATCCTTTTAAAATAAAAAACTAGCAGCTAATCTTGTGTACAATACAAGAATTAGCTGCCTTATTTTTTTAAATAACTTGTTTACTCACTTCTGATGGAGTTGATGCATAGATATATTCATCAATGCAATTAACTACCCAATCTTTAATAAGTTCCTCTGGATCATTCCTTAACAATCCATTTCTTATCTTATTATATTGAATTGGCATAAATTGATTTATTAAAGTCAACGGTATCTCCACAGACTTCATATTTTTTATTAAAATGTTTTGTGCGTATATTACTTCTTCTGTTGGAAAATAGTATCTTGATCTATCAGAGTAGCTATATTTTCTAGCATATTTAATTTTACTTCCTGCTCCATGATAATGTTTCCTCCAATTGCTTGGATTTTTGATCATTGCTTTATCAAGTACTTCAATAAAATTTGAAATTTCTACATCTGCAGCATATTTAAATAATTCATTTTCCATATAACTCAAAGCGAAAAGTCCCTCTCTAAGTGCAAACGTTAAAGCTGGTCCAACTTCTAGTATTGCGATTCCATCTTCAACCATTCTCTTCAAACTATCAGCTGTCTGATAATCTGTAGAATATCCTTTAAATACAATATTATTATAAGATGCTTTACTGAAGATTTATTTTTTTATCTGTTATGATAAATTTTTTCTTATGCAACAATTTATTTTCTAAAAGCAATCCCACCTTATACGTTTTTTTTGTCAATAATGATGAATCTATTGTACAAGAAAATCCACTTAAATTTAAATTTCCTTGTTTTTTCATAACACTTGTAACATCTTTTCTAATTACAACATCTGTAGAAAATATACTATTATTACTTTCTTCATCAATTAATACAATTTTCTTAGAATTAAGATTATTAACTCTAATTCCTTCAATAAACGCCCATCCTTCAATTCGTATGTTGCTACCTACATTTATTGAATCTATACATGCTTTACAAGCATTACTAACCCACTTATTCTTTATTTCTATATTAATCTCCAACATTTTGTTAAACTCAGGTTTGTACTTAATATCATAATCAACTTTACATTCAGTCAAATTTGTATTATAGAACGGGTCCCATCCTTTAAATTGCTTGTGCTTATCGAACAAAATTTTACGTTCTTTCAATAACCTTGTCATTTTTTCTTTATTAATATCATCTATTCCTCTACTTATTGATTCATGATGATATAACGAAACATCATTCCTAACAACATTATAGTATTTATGCTCTACTAATTTAAAACAAAGATCCACATCATTATAAGCCACACTTAAGTTTTCATCAAATCCACTTATTTCTTCAAACTTATGCCTTTCAATCATTAGGCAAGCGCCTGTTACGGCAATAAAATTATACTCCATCCTATTTCTTCCATAATAATAAACTATTCTATCATCAAATCCTATCTGACTATGTGATGGTCCAATTTTCAAATTAGTGATCCCAATATGTTGTATAATATTGCTATTAGGATATAATAACTTTGCACCGACTGCTCCAACATGCTTAAGACTAGCTTGTCCCAACATAATTTCCAACCATTCTTCTTGAAAAATTTCAATATCATCATTTAAAAATAAATAGAATTTCCCTTTTGCTATTCTACTACCTATATTGCACATCTTTGAAAAATTAAAGTTCATTTTTTCATAATGGTATCTACAATTATATTTCTTACAAATATCTTCATATTTGTTTTTATTTTCGTTATTACTTCCATTATCAACCACCACAATTTCATAATTGTAGTATGAAGTATATTTCTTAACTGATTCAATACAATTATTCAATATTTTGAAATTATCTTTTGAAGGTATAATTATACTTACAAGTGGTTTCTCATCATTTGTATACTTAACTCTATACTGAAACATATCATTTACATATTCAACAGTACCTTTAAGTCCACGTCTTTCCAGTGCCTCTTCTTTGCATCTTTTAACTGCTTGCAACGCATATGGCTTTGCTTCTGGATTTGATGCAATAGATTCTTCTCTTTCTCTCCAGTGATATAATATTTTATCAATATGTCCGATTTTTTTCGCCTTCTCAGTAAATCTTAGTGTAAAGTCATAATCCTGAGCCCCATTAAACTCTGTACGTAATCCATCTATTTCATCTATGATGCTCTTTCTATAAACAGAAAAATGACATGTATACATTAATGACATAAAAGTATCTGGAGACCAATCTGGCTTAAAGAAAGGAGAATGCCTATGTTTACCGTCAGCAGTCAGCTTATCTTCATCACTATAAATAAAATCATACTCAGAATCTTCGTTTAATTTTTTAGCTACTTCGTATACCGCATTAGGAGCTAGTACATCATCACAATCTAAAAATGCAATAAACTCTCCATTAGCAATGCTTATCCCATCATTAGTTGCACGTGAAATATGTCCATTCTCTTTTCTATAAACAATATTAATTTTAGTATTCTTTTCATACTTATTAAGTACCTTTACAACACTATTCCATGTTGATGCATCATCAACTAAACATAATTGCCAATTATCGTATGTTTGATTTATAACAGACTCTATACATTCCACTAGTTGCTCGTCTAAAACATTATATACAGGAACAACTATAGATATCAATGGATTAAAACTTAATTCTCTCTTTTCGAATATATCCGATTCATTATCCTTAATCCATTTATAATATTCATTGTTATCAGTATTCTTTCTGTTTTTCAACTTCCTATATAACTTATAAAGAAAAGTTATTATACCTTCATCTTTCAAAATGCTTAGGCCTTTTTTAATATGTGGCATTTTGTTATATAATCTCATACTCCTAACCTTTCTTTCAGATTTTATTTTCTTTAAGTGGAATTTTTTTTTCACAAAATACTTAACTATAGGGTTAATATCTTTTCTAGCAATAAGTGCTTGAGGCCAATATATCTCAGTTCTAATATTTTTAAATAAAGTACCCAACTTTAATTTCGCTATGTACTTCATTTCATTCTTTTGTGCTACAAAGCCATCCACATTTGGTAGATTTCCAATCTTAACTGCTTCTTCTTCTGTTGGTTCTTCTATTAATTTAAAAATTCCTCTTAATGCATCTTCTGGTTTTATTTCTATATTATATTTTTTAGCAAATCCATAGATTTCTTTTACATACGATAGTATCCCCTCGAATATATCTTGTTTATGATCATGGCTTGGTTCAATTTCCTCTAGTTCAGGACCATTTTCTCCATATCTCCAAACAGAGCTATGTGGTGCGCCAAAGAAAAGCTCTAATAATACAATTGAAGTCACTACTCTCTGTTCTAAATTGTAGTTAAATTCATGACCAAACAAATAACTCTCAAAACTCTTATTTCTCAATTGGCGTTTACTTTTATCATTATTCATTATCCCAGCATAAATAAATTTGTTTTTTTTATGGTACTCACATTTGTCCAAAAGCTTATCTAATAAATATTGAGAACTTCCATTCCATCCACAATCAAATATTACTGAATTACTTGAAAGAAAATTTAAATTTTCAAAATATTTAATTGCATTTTCTCTTTCTTCTTTACAATTTTTCAATATACTTTTCTCATTTAAAGAAAATAACCTCTTCATCTTATCAAAGTCAGCTCTAGTACTTATAATATCATTAACACTATTGAATCCGGCATCTCGTAAAGTATTTTGTTCTATATCTTCTATATTCAAATATTCCAAAATATCCTTAACTTGCTGCCCATAAGTATATGGTGGAAGATTGTTTAGTGATTCCTCATCTAATTTATCAATCCCTGCTAATAATAATGCCCTTCTTGATGCATACATATAGTGAATATTATCGAAATTAAGTTCTTTAAAAATATTATGTAAAATGTAACCGTCTCTTGATAAAAAGTATATATTATCATATTCTTCTTTTTCTAAACACTTTTCCATCCAGTTTAATAAGCCAATGTATAAAGGCCCACCAACTCTTGCACCAAGATAATACCAAAAGCTCTTATTATTATTGTTATTTTTAACGACATTCAAAACACCATGATTTATAAGATTAAATAAATTTAGACTATCTGAAGACATTTTAACCTCATCAAATTGATTACACTTGTAGTGTATTGCCTTAATTCCTTTGCTACTGGAATTAGTAAAATCAGAGTTAAAGTTATCACCAATATGCAACATTTGATTTGGCTTAATTTTTTCAATATTCAATATTTCATCAAATATATCTCCAACATACTTAGTTTTCCTTAAATCTGCCGAAACATATATCTCATCAAAGTCACTGAATCCACACTTATCCAAAAAACGCTTAACATCCTTTGATTTTATATACATATCACTTGTAGCAATTACTCTTTTATTAGAATTCTTAGCAAACTTGTAAACCTCAAGTATTTCTTTGTTGCAAACTAGTGAATCTAACTCCATTTCTAGCTCATAATTTTTAACATATTCCCAATCAACCTTCATATCAGATGTCTGCTTAATGTATTCATATATTTCATCTATATCAGCATGCGGAAATCCATATTCTCTTTCAACTTTCATACTCGCCATTTGCTGACCTTTTTGCCGAATTTCTTTAAAATCCTTTATATTTAAAATATAGCCTATTAATGTAAATATATCTTCCGGTTCATTGACTATTCTAAAAATTAATGTATCGAATATATCAAATGATACCACGTCTGCCGCAGCTATACTTTCTTTTATCAGCTCTATATTCATGTTTCTACCCTTCCATTTTCATATAATTACAATTCAAAGATTTTACTTTATACTTATGTAACATTCTATCTACCTAATAACTTTTTGGTCATACACAAAGCTTTCCATCCTTTACTAGCATGAATTTCATTAATATATTGTTCCTTATTTTTTAATTGTTCTTCTTTATTCTTTAGTTGTTCTTCTTTATTCCTTAGTTGTTCTTCTTTATTCCTTAATTGTTCTTCCATAATGCTTATTTGCTCTTTTAATTCATGTATTTCTTCTACTTCTTTTGTTAGCCCTTCAATTTTATAATACTCATGTTTTAATTGATCTTCTTTTTCTTGCAAAAGGCTATATAATCTCACTACAATTTCTTTAGATATCATTTGTACTTCTAGTTGAACCTCTATCCTACTTGTGTTTAATTTTATATCAGATAATACTATCTGCGGGTCATCAGTTGAAAACAATATGAATTTTTCTCTTAAACTTAATCCATTTGTAATTGCATCTAAAGAATAATAATTTTCATTGTATCCTAATATACTATCAATATTTACTATACACACATAATTAGAAGGATCAATTCTAATTTGCTTTGTATTAGATGCTAATGGAATTTCAATTTTCACTTTATTATTAGAATCTATCTCTGGAATAAACTTATATGATTGAGATTCAGTAAATCCATTGCCATAATCATAAAATACTTGCATAGTTTTTTTATAGGAATTTTTTCGCTCTCGTTCAATAACATTTTGAACATTGATATTCATTTCTGCGATTGTAGTATATAAATCTCTTGTTGGAATTAAGGTTCCCAAAACGTAAGATTGAAAGTTCCTTTCCATAATGTCATATTGTACTATTTCGTCATCCGTAATCCCCATTAATTTATACAACCCTAGATTTATTACTTCGTGGCGTTTAGCTGAACCGTACATATAGTAATGTAGAGCCCTATAAATAATAAAATTAAAAGGTATAGAAAAATTAAAAGACCACTCATAATCTATAATATTCCACTTTTCCCCTACTATAATATTACTAAAAACTAAATCAATATCATTGATATCACCAGCTCTTAATGATGATGGTAAATTAACATCTCCAAATATCTTTATGAAATCCTTTGTTTTTTTAAATTTTCCTGTTCCAATTCCAGTCTCTATAGTAGATACATATTCCTGTATTTTATTTACTAATTCATTATATCTTTTCTTCTTCAATAGTTCATCTAATTCTTCTTCTAGCGTACTACCCTCTATATATTCAAATTCTACTCCATCATCTATTCTGTGGCACTTATTTATACATATCTTTGATCCTTTATACGCTTCTGATAATAATTTATAATTTTCATAAATACCATCAATATGAGTATCAGCTTCTTGCGTAAGTGCTTTCTTACGAACAAATCTATTTTCTAAGTCCTCTACAATATCAGTTCTAATTTTAAATTTGTCAGCCCTATCATTAGAATACTTAGAGTATATAACATTCTTCACGTATTAATTCCTCCCTTTTTCCAAAACTACTAAGTATGAATTCGAATATATAGGAAATAGATTTTCTTTTATAATCATATCGTACACTCTAGTTTCATCAAATGTAATAATACGTTCTCTATCAAAATTCCTCATGTTATTATTAAGTTCACCTTTTTTAGGCAAATACTTATCTGAGTAGATAGTTGTTGGTAATTTATAATCTGGATATGGATAATAAAACTTATAATTAAAGAATCCACTATTCTTTATAATTTCCTCTAATTCTTTTTTAGAAAATGTTTTTACTCCGTTTGTAATTGGGTAATCTTCTATACTTTCAAAGTACTTCCCTACATGGTCCTCTTGACAACCAGCCCAATATTTTAGACCTAATTTATTTTCTATAGCAATTATAATTTTTCCGTTTTCATTTAAGTGTTTACCTATTATAGTTAAAAAGTTTTCATAAGGTTTTTCAGTAGAAATATACTTTTCTCCATATTCAAATACACCTATAAGTGTTATATAGTCGTATTTTTCTACAATATCTTTTTCACTCTCCTCAAAATTGCCTAACCAAATTTCTATATTATCTTTTTCCTTATTCCTATAGGCGTTAATAAGGCTTCTTTTTTCAGATAGTTCAATGCATGTAACTTTTTTAGCTTTACTTGCTAAAGTTCCAGTAATCGCTCCACATCCAGAACCTATTTCTAATATAGTATCTTGCTTTGTAATAGGTAACCATTCTACTATATTAGCTCTCAAATGAGATAAATGATACATTATCGCCCACTTATTACTTTGAGCAATTATCTTATTATATTCCTTTTCCTCGTGATTTTTAACAATTCCCAAAAGTTCATCTTCAACTTCACCATCACTGTATAAATCAACACCTGAGTAATGCTTATAATTCAAAGTTAAGTTTCCAATTTTCTCATTCATAGTATGCCTTCCTTAATTCTACTTTATTTTTACTTCTGAATTCATATCATAGTAGCCAATCGAATTTTTATGTGAAACTACAGTGATATTGCATACATCATAAAGTCTATGATATACGGTAAAATCCCCATCTCTATAGCCAGTGCATCCTAAGGATAAAAGATATTGTCCACCCTGTATATTCATATTTTGCGTAAAACTTATCTCTTTTATGTCTCCCTGCTCTATAACTGAAATATCTTCTTTCTCTATCATTGTATTAGTTCCTGTAATTTCTGTACCCTTTAAATCTTTAATCGTGAATGCAAAAATAGGATTTTGAATTTTTTTATTAAATAAGACTTTCATTTTGATCATAAATATAGTTCCTTTGGTTATATTATTTGTTATAATACCTGTATTATCAACGATACCAAAGTCTATTATCTCCGCAAATTTATTCCCATACTCTAGTGTATCGGGATTAACTGTCAATGACCTTTTCCATTGACCTTTTTCGATATATTTATTTTGCGAAATATGATTTATATCATAACTATCATCCTGCTGATTCACCAACACTTTTTTATACATATCAATAGATTCCTTGGGATTTCCTTCACAAATTTTTCTTCCTCTATTTAGCAAAATTACCCTATCACAATACTTACTAATGCTTCCCAAATCATGGCTTACAAATAAAATTGTTTTTCCTTCTGATTTAAATTCCTCAAATTTCCTATAACATTTATTTTGAAAGAAAACATCCCCTACTGAAAGTGCTTCATCAACGATTAAGATCTCAGGCTCAATATTAATAGCTACTGCAAAAGCTAATCTAACAAACATACCACTAGAGTAAGTTTTTACAGGTTGATTAATAAATCCACCTATATCTGCAAATTCAATAATATTATTCACTTTTCTATCGATTTCTTCCTTTGTGAACCCCATCATAGTTCCATTAAGATAAATATTTTGAATTCCAGTATATTCTTGATTAAAACCCGCTCCCAATTCTAGTAAAGCCGATATTCTTCCATTTACTTCAACCCTCCCAAGTGTTGGATTTAATACCCCTGTAATAATTTTTAATATCGTAGACTTTCCTGAGCCATTAGTACCAATAATACCCAGAGTTTCTCCTTTTTTTATTTCGAAATTTATATCATTTAATGCATAATGTTCATGATATAAAACCTTCCTTGTAAAAAAAAGAGACTCTTTTAATCTATCTATTGGCTTATCATACAACTTATATATTTTACTTAAGTGTTCCACGTTTATGGCTATATCATTCATTTAAAATCTCTCCTATAATACATCTGCAAAATGAGGCTTTAATTTTTTAAACACAACTGCTCCAATTGCAAATACTCCTAATGTTACTACCCAAAAATATATTGTTTGAAAATACCTTTCATAAAACCAAACATGATTTATAAATGTATCTCTATATCCTTCAACTATGTAATACATAGGACTTAATTTTAATATCCACTGATATTGTTGAGGTACCATTGTATAACTCCACATTATTGGTGTTAACCACATTCCTACTTGTAAGAATATATTTATTATTTGTCCAAGATCTTTAAAGAATATTACTATTGCTGATGTAGCATATGATATTCCAAGTACAATACAAAATGTACAGAATGAGTAATATATCAATTGCGTTGTATATAGAGATGGATAAAATCTATATATCGCTGCAACAAAAAACAAGAATACTATAAACACTAAATGTACAAATAGTGCTGATAATATTTTTACTATTGGCAGTATACTAATCTTAAAAACAACCTTCTTAACCAAATAAGTATACTCTAACATACAATTTGTAGCATTTAAAAGCGCTTCCTGAAAGAAGAACCATGGTACGAGACCTGACATAAACCATACTATAAATGGTACTCCTTTAATAGGAGAACCTGATTTCAATCCATATTCGAAAACGAACCAATAAACCAATATAGTTACTATTGGCTGAATAAATGCCCAAATTATTCCTAAGTATGATCCCGCATACTTAGTTTTAAAATCATTTTTTGATAAACTCCATATTAATGTCTTGTTATTTTTTAATTCTTGGATTAATATCAAAACACTTCTTGATTTTCTTAAGACAATCGCTGCTAATATATCTATTAAAATACAACTTCCTAATTTAATTGCATTATTTATGGAATCCTCATATTCAATAAGACCGGATATTAAAGTTGAATCCATTTTATATACTACATATGGATCATTACCTATAGTCTCTATATTTAAAGAATTGTTTATTTCTTGCACTTCTCCAATTTGATTTTCGTTATTCTCATTTAATATTTCATTCAAATCTATATTTATACTTTTTCCCCAGCATGACAACTTAATCTCTGATACATTTATATTTGCTGGGTGTTCACCAAAATCAAATCTTAAATTTGTTATATCTTTTGGAATTGAAAATTTGAGTGTTTCTTGTCTATTTATATTTGTATAACTATTTCTTTGCGACTGTTCTTCACTCCATAGCATGTCAGTTCCATAAAATACTTGATAGCTATCTTGTTCATTCGATACTATTTTATAACTTAATGTTATATTTTTATCATCTATGTTACAAAATTTAAATATTAATATATTTGTTATAAAAATTAATGATACTAATATTGTTAATTTAATAAACTTTCTCTTATTCATATTATATATTTCCTCTTATTTCAATTCTATTAAGTATCTATCCAATGCGTTTTCCCAATTAGGTAATAACCCGAAACCATTATCCACAAGACTTTTCTTTGAAAGCCTTGAATTAAAAGGTCTTTGTGCTTTTGCTGGATATTCACTTGTAGGAATAGGATTTACTTTACAACTTAGTCCAGCTTCTTTCATAATTTCCCCAGCAAATTCAGCCCAAGAGCAAAATCCTTCATTAGTAGCATGGTACACGCCATACTTCTCTGAAACTGCCATATCACATAAAAGTGGTGCTAAATCTGCTGTATATGTTGGGCTTCCTATTTGATCACAAACAACATTTAAACTTTCTTTTTCACTTCCTAATCTAAGCATTGTTTTAATGAAGTTATTTCCATTAACTCCAAACACCCACGAAATTCTAACAATAAAGTACTTATCTAAAACTTCCTTAACCTTTAATTCACCTTCATATTTAGTCTTTCCGTAAACTGAATGCGGTTCAATTTTATCCTCAACTTCAAACGGAGTATTTCCTTTCCCATCAAATACATAATCAGTAGATATGTAAATCATCTTAGCGCCTATTTCCTTACAAGCCTTTGCTATATTCTCTGTACCATATACATTTACTTTAGCGCAGACTTCTTCCTCATCCTCCGCTCTATCAACAGCTGTATAAGCTGCGCAATGTATAACACAATCAGGTTTTAATTTTCCAATGCAATCCTTAACTGCATTCTTATCTGTAATATCTAATTCTGCTCTATCAATTCCTAGGCATTCAATATTTCTTCTATTTAATTCTTTAACTACATCATAACCTAATTGACCGTTTACTCCTGTAACTAAAATCATATATATACGCTCCTTTATAATATCCCCTTTTTAGTTAGTCTAATTATATACTTAAAAACAAATTCAGGCATAATAGGTAGAAATATTTCTAACACAATTGATGCTTTGTAATATTTACTATATTTTATAATAATCTTCAATTCTTTTAATGAAGGCTTCAAGAAATAGCTTCTTCTAGCCCTGAGAGATGTTATGCAATAATTTAGATGCCCTTGCAACTCTCCAATATATCCCAATCTGTTTTTTAATGAAATATACCTTTCCAAAACATCTTCGATTTTAAATTTACAGTAAGTATTTTTATCGTATATTCCTTTTAAAATACCAGTTTGATTTGAATTATGTTGTCTATATCTAACTAATGGTTTATTAACAAACTCTATTTTTCCATTTATTGATGCTATAATTGCAATCCAATTATCATGGACCAATGAATCAACAAATGGTATTGCTTTCTTAGCAATATTGCTTCTTACAATCATTGCACAACCTGTAACAAAATTTCTTTCTAACAAACCCTCGGTCAAATCATATCCTGATTTATATATTATTCTTTTTCTAATTTCAGTTATACTATTTGCTGTTTTCGTTCCATTTTCATCAATTATCGAAAGATCGCTGCATACTAAAGTTACATCATCTTCCTTAAATTCATCCATAATTATAGATATCTTATCTTTTTCCCAAATATCATCTTGGTCACAATATGCAAAAAACTCTCCATTCCCAATTTTCGTAAGTTCCTCAAAAGCTTTATTAGAGCCTTCATTTGTCTTTCCTCTTATAACTGTGTAATTAAAATTTGTTATGCACTTCTTTAAAAAATCTTCACTTGTTGGAAAATCAGGACAATCATCATAAACAAATAGCTCTAGATTATTATAAGTTTGCTCGTTTAATGAAATCAACTGTTCTATAAACCAGTTTTCATTTGGTTTATAGACAGCTAGTAATATAGATACTAATGGCTTATCTACTTCCATACATCTTGTCATAGTAATTCTGATATTCTCCACTAATAATATTTTCCCACCAAGCTTTATTATCTAAATACCATTCGATAGTCTTTTTGATGCCTTCATCAAAAGTTGTTGTTGGAAGCCATCCAAGCTCATTATGAATCTTTGCAGGATCTATTGCATAACGCATATCATGCCCTTTACGATCTGTTACATATTTTATTAATGTTTCTGGTTTTCCAAGTTCATGAAGTACAGTTTTTACTACTTGTAAATTTGTACGTTCATTATGTCCACCAATATTATATACTTCTCCAACTTTTCCTTCATGAATAATTAGATCAATTGCTCTGCAATGATCTTCAACATAGAGCCAATCACGTACATTTTCTCCAGTTCCATATACAGGCAATTCCTTATCATTTAACGCATTTGCTATCATAAGCGGAATTAACTTTTCTGGAAAATGATATGGCCCATAGTTATTTGAGCATCTTGAAATTGTAACTGGTAGTTCATAAGTTCTATGATATGCACCCACTAAAAGATCCGCAGACGCTTTACTTGATGAATACGGACTTGAAGTGTGTATAGGAGTTTCCTCTGTAAAGAAAAGATCTGGTCTATCAATAGGTAAATCTCCATAAACTTCATCTGTTGATACTTGATGGTATCTCTTTATTCCATATTTTCTACAAGCATCCATAAGAACAGCCGTACCAATAATATTTGTTTTTAAAAATATTTCTGGATTTTCAATTGAACGATCCACGTGACTTTCAGCTGCAAAATTAACTACCATGTCAGGATGTTCTTTTTCAAACATGTCATATACTGCATCTCTATCAGCTATATCTATTTTATAAAGGCTAAAATTAGAATTATCCTTAACTGATACGAGTGTTTCCATATTTCCAGCATAAGTTAACGCATCTACGCAGATAATTTTATAATCTTTATATTTATTAAGCATATAGTGAACAAAGTTACCACCTATAAACCCTGCTCCACCTGTTACAACTATTTTCATTTTTCACACTCCGTTTTCAATGTACAATTAAAAATTGACAATCGACAATTTAGGATTAAATCCCATTGAACTTCTTAAATTTAATTCTTCAGAAAGACTACAAACTTTTCATCCTTCATTGCCAATTGTACATTGTCAACTGTCAATTCTTTAAGTCCATTATTATTATTTATTATATATAAATGTACAATCGCTATCTTTAAGTAATGGTGCTTTTTTATCTTTTTCAGAAAGGATAGGATTTTCTATTCCCCATTCAACACCAATTTCAGGATCATCAAATTTTATACTTCTATCACTTTCGTAATTATAATAATTATCAGTTTTATAAACAAACTCAACATCATCAGTTAATGTTAAAAATCCATGTCCAAAGCCTCTAGGTATAAATAATTGTTTTTTATTTTCTGCTGAAAGTTCCACAGCTACCCATTCCTTATATGTAGGTGATCCTTTTCTTAAATCTACAGCTACATCTAAGACAGCTCCTTTTACACATCTCACTAACTTAGCTTGAGCATTTTCACCATTTTGAAAATGAATTCCTCTAAGTATTCCTTTTCCCTTAGAATATGATTGATTATCTTGGCAAAAGTCACAAGCAATTTCTGGTGTTTTTATTCTAGAGTAAGTTTCCATAAACCATCCTCTTTCATCTCCAAAAACTTGTGGTTCTACTATGTAAACACCTTCTAATTTAGTTTTTATCAAATTCATTATAGATACCTCTCTTTGATTCATTATTTAGAAATTAATAAATAACTTTCCCTTCAGCAACATTTTTTAAATGTTGTCCATAAGGACTCTTTCCATATTGCTCTGCGCTTTCAAGTAATGTTTTCTTATCTATCCAGCCATTCTTATAAGAAATCTCTTCCAAACAAGCTATCTTAAGACCATGCCTAGTTTCAATTACTTTTACATATTCTGAAGCTTCTGTTAAACTATCTACTGTTCCAGTGTCAAGCCATCCATATCCTCTTCCAAGTGTTATTACATCTAAGTTTCCTTGTTCAAGGTAAATTTTATTTAAATCTGTAATCTCTAATTCTCCTCTTTGGGATGGCTTTAGCCTCTTAGCGTATTCACATACTTTATTATCATAAAAATAAAGCCCTGTTACAGCATAATTAGATTTTGGATTCTCTGGTTTCTCTTCCAACGATACAGCTTTTCCATTAACATCAAATTCTACTACTCCAAAACGTTCTGGATCATCTACATAGTATCCAAAAACTGTTGCACGGCCTTTATTTTCTACTGCTTTTTTCAAATGATTTTTAAGTCCATTTCCGTGAAATATATTATCTCCAAGAATCATTGCACAATTATCATTTCCTATAAATTCTTCTCCCAAAATAAATGCTTGAGCTAGTCCATCTGGAGAGGGCTGCACTTTATAAGATAAATTTATTCCATATCTAGATCCATCACCTAGTAACTTTTCAAAATTAGGTAGATCATTAGGTGTTGAAATTATTAATATATCCTTGATTCCTGCTAACATTAAGGTTGATAATGGATAATAAATCATAGGCTTATCATATACTGGCAATAGTTGTTTTGAAGTTACCATAGTCAGTGGATAAAGCCTTGTCCCACTTCCACCCGCAAGTATTATACCTTTTGTCAAAATAATCACTTCTTCCTATATACTTTTACTTACTAAAATTTCAATATATCGCAATTCTATAGAATTTTGATTATCTAAAATATTGTTCAATCATTCTAGATAAATGTGCTTAACTAAACACTTAAAAATTTTCAAGCCTCTTATTAATAGAAAAGACTTTAAATTTGAAATATATGCACTTTATTCAACTTCTATACTAAATTTTATCATATTATAAAGAATAAATAAATGACTACTCCTATAATTATACATTGGTAGTTAGTCCAATTTATTGAAACCCTTTATTTATTGCAAACTTTTATGTAAAATGATATTATACACCTAAAATATGTATATGTTTTTTTGTTATTTAGTAAATATTTAGACATTTAAAACACAATGACACGATAATGAAGCAGTTTAAATTTGAACTATAAAGGATGATATAGATGATAAAGGAAAATCAAAACCTATTGAATAAATTTAATGCTATTTCAGATATTATAATTTTATTTATTTCAATTACACTAGCATACTTAATTCGTTTTTATATTTTTTCACCTGACACTTATTACATAACTTTAACTACATACATTGAATTTTCTGTTATAATAATTCCAATAAATCTAATTTTGTTTAATTTTTTTAACCTCTATCACTCTTTTAGAACAAGATCGTTTGTAAAAGAATGTAGCGCAATAATTAAGTCCAACACAATTCTTACTGCTGTTCTTCTATCATTGTTATTTGTTCTAAAATTGGTACACATTTCAAGGTTAGTTATTATCATTTTTTATTTTGTGAATATTATGTTAATAATGGCCAAAAGACTGATTTTAAGAAAAATATTATCAAGAATGAGAACTAAAGGGTTAAATTTAAAACATGTAGTAATTGTTGGTGCCGGAGAGGTTGCAAATGAATACTTAGACGTTCTTAAAAATAATAAAAGCTTTGGATATAATTATTCTGGATATGTATCAGATGTTTCTAATTTCCAGGGCAGAAAGCTTGGAAACTATTCTGATTTATATAATGTTTTAAATGAATATAAACCTGATGAAGTTGTTTGTGCTCTTGATCTATCAGATGCAAAATATTTAGAAAATATAGTTTCAGATTGCGAAAAAAGTGGTACAAAAATTTCCATAATACCATTTTGCTATAAATATATTCCAAGCCAACCATATATTGACCAACTCGGAAGCATTCCTCTAATTAATATAAGAAGAATTCCATTAGATAACTTAGGAAATGCCTTTATAAAAAGATCCTTAGACATACTAGGTTCACTTTTTTTAATATTATGTACAAGTCCTATAATGATTATCACTGCTGTGATTATTAAATTCACTTCAAATGGTCCTATAATATTTAAGCAAAAACGTGTTGGATTAAACAAAAATTTATTTGTTATGTATAAATTTAGGTCCATGAAAATTAATTCACAAGAGGAAACAGGCTGGAGTACCGATAATGATCCTAGAAAAACTAAATTTGGTTCCTTTATTCGTAAATTTTCCATAGATGAATTACCTCAATTCTTTAATGTATTAAAAGGTGATATGAGCTTAGTAGGTCCTAGACCTGAGCTCCCACATTTTGTTGAAAACTTTAAAAATGAAATTCCTCTTTACATGGTAAAACATCAAGTAAAACCTGGAATAACTGGATTAGCCCAGGTAAATGGCTATAGAGGTGATACTTCTATAAAAAAAAGAATTGAATTTGATATTCACTATATAGAAAACTGGAATATCTTAATGGATATCAGTATATTGTTTAAAACTGCCTTCAAAGGGTTTAAAAATAATGAAAAAATCAGGATAAATAGCACTAAGTCGACAAATAATGAAGTTAATTTATAACGAAACTTCAATTTCTATTTATTCTTATCAGGAATTTTTATGTACTTAACAAAAACTATCAAGGGAGAAAAAAACGTGAAATTATCTATTATCATTGTAAACTACAATACCTATGATCTCACTAAACAAACAATAGAGTCCGTAATTAAAGAACATCATAACTTTAATTATGAAGTCATACTTGTAGATAATGCATCTAGCGATGGTAGCATCAATAAATTGCAAGATAAATTCAGAAATATCTTAACAACAAAAAAACTCCATATAATCATAAATAAAGATAATTTAGGCTTTGCAAAAGCAAATAATATAGGAATTAAATTTGCTAGAGGAAAATATATACTATTATTAAATTCTGACACTGTGCTTAAAGAAAATTGTTTAGAAAAATGTATAGCCAAAATGGAAAAAGATAAAAACATTGGTGCATTAGGTTGTAAAGTAGTTTTAGCCAATGGTGAGCTAGATCATGCTTGCAAACGTGGTTTTCCAACTCCTAAAGCCTCTTTATATTATTTTTTGAAACTACATGAAAAAAATCCATCAAAGTATGGACAATATAATGCACTTCATCTAAGGGAAGATGATATTGGAGAAGTTGATTGCCTTACTGGAGCATTTATGCTTATGCCAAAACTTATTTTTTACAAAGTAGGTGGCCTTGATGAAGATTTTTTTATGTATGGTGAAGATATAGATTTGTGCTATAAAATTAAAGAATTGGGATATAAGATACTCTACTACCCCGAAGCACAAATCATCCATTATAAAGGTGGCAGTTCTAAAAAGAAAAGATCTAAAGTCATATATGATTTTCATCAAGCAATGTGGATTTTTTACAAAAAACATTATTATAAAAAGTACAATTTTGCTGTAACATTTCTTGTATTTATAGGAATTTGGTTGAAATACTTAGTTCAAATCATAAAGAATTCTTTTAAATAAAGTCAGCATTATTATAAATTCTAAAAATAAAGTACTTTAGATATGGTACTTTATTTTTTAGAACAAAATCGTTTTTACTCTGTCATTCAATTCTTACGCGAATTTATAGATATATGCATACATTGCAATAGCTTATTCTCAATGCTATAATATTACATATTAACATTTGTAAATTACAAAAATAAAAATATTAGGATGTGTAGAAAATGACAAATTCCAGAAACAATTCTAATGAAAAGTCTTTTAACTTTTTTTTGCCTATTGCATTTATATTAAGTATTGTACCTTTAATTGTAAGAATGGCAGCGGTTAAACTTGATGAAAATCTAATTAAGATATGGGGAACAACAGTTAAAACAGATTTATTTTCACAAAGAAAAGCTCTTCTTTTAATAATATTTTCCGTTATATTAATTATCACTTGCGTTATTTTCTTCAAGAAAATATTTAGTAGAAAAGATAAGTTGGTTAATTATATTTTAATCGCATGTGGTGTATTTACACTTTTCACGTTTTTATCTGCAATATTTTCAAAATATAAACAAGTATCCTTTTGGGGAATGTTTGATAGAGCTGAAGGATTTATAATAATTGCGTGTTACATAGTACTTTTTTTATACTCACTCTATACTTTTAAAACTACTAATAATTATAAGTATATTATTACTCCACTTTTAATTTTAGTATTTATTAATGCCTTTTTAGGCCTTTTCCAATATATTGGACAAGATCTAATTAAAACTTCTTTAGGTGCTTCTATTGCAGGTGCTAGTTCCAATTCAGGTATAGATTTACTTAATGAAAAAGGAACTATTTATGGTACTTTGGCTAGTTATAATTACATGGGAAGTTTTGTATCAATTGCTCTACCTATTTTATTTTGCTATACAATTTTCGAAGATGAAGTTATGTACAAAATTCTATCATTTATTGGTACTCTTCTTTCATTTTGGCTCTTATTTGGAAGTACTGCACGTTCAGGGATTATTGGTGTATTAGGTGCTTTAATATTTGGTATTATAATATTCTATAAACCTCTTATTAAACGTTGGAAAGGTATCTTGATTGGTGTTATTACCTTAATTATATTGTTTGTTGGCGCAAACTTCGCATCTAAAGGAAGTCTTTTCAAAAGAATCCCTAGCTTAGCATCGGATGCTTTCAGTATTTTTAAAGATACTAGTGATTTAGATTATACAAATTATACTCCTGTGAAAGATATTAAGTATATAGACTCAACGACAGAAGTTGTACTACCTAATGATACTTTAAAAATAACTTACGAAAGTGGTAATCCTGTATTTAAAAATTCAAATGGTGAAGTTGTTCCATATGCTTTAAATGGCAAAGTATTATCAACAAATATTGAAACTTTTAAAAATATCACATTTGCTTTTGGAAAGCTTGATAAGAAGTCAGTTATCAGTGACTCACTTCTCTTAAATATAAACAATCAACCAACTTTCCTATTTAAGTTAAATGACAACAAAATATTTCACTTAATAGATATGAGCACAAAGAATTATATTGATTTACAAACTCCCGAAACCTTTGGATTTAAAGGTAAAGAAAAATTAGGATCTTCTAGAGGTTACATTTGGTCTAGATCTCTTCCTCTCATAAAAAATACTATGATACTTGGAACTGGTCCTGACACTTTTGTGTTTGACTTTCCACAAGGTGATTTAATAGGTAAATATTATGCTTATGATACTCCAAATATAGTTGTAGATAAGGCTCATAATCTTTATTTGCAAATAGCAATAAATTATGGTGTAATTGCATTAGTTGGATTTATAGCAATGCTTCTTATTTACATTATTGATAGCATAAAGCTTTATGCTCTTAAAAACAACTTTGAAGATAGAAATCAAGCTTTAGGCGCTATTACTTGCCTAGGTATTATAGGATATTTATTTGCTGGGATATTTAACGATTCAGTTGTAGGTGTAGCTCCAATATTTTGGATAATTTTCGGGGTTGGTATTGCAATTAACTTTATGAATAGGGAAAATCTTCGTAAGAAAAGTAATAAATAATAATTGTATCTTAATAAATTAATATTAAATAACCAAGAAGTAATCTGTATTCCCTCTTGGTTATTTTTTCATCTTATTTGAGAATAGTACTTAAATAAAAGAAACATATTTCTATCATTATTCGCTTTAGAGATAAATTATTGAATGCAAATTATATATAGTAGATGTAATTCTCCCAGCAAATAATACTTTAAAGAGAATATATTAAAATGTATCTTACCAATACTCGATCACTATTTACAAAATCATTAATACAGTCTTTTTTCATAAATTAAAACCCTTAGCTCCTAAGGCATAAGAAATTTATCAATTGAATTTAATGAAAATAACACACAACTTCACCCATTCTCTAATTTACAGCATTAGTTATTAACTTAAAGCTGATAGGTTCCATCATACTACGGCGTTTGTATTATAACCTTATGCAATCATACTCACCATAGCTTATTAGATATTAAAATACTCGCTTGCCAATAGAATTACATAAAAATACAAAAATACTAACAATAAAGAAAGGATAAAAAACTTAATAAGAACATTTATATAAAATAAACTAACACAAATGATTGCAATAAAATTTTATTATTACGAAATAATAAATATTATTGATAGGAAATCTAAGAATGGTTTTATAACTTGAAAGTAAAGCTAAAAATGGTTCTCGTATAATTCACTACTAAGGCCTATTAATTTATTCAAGTTAACTATAATATAGTTGGATTTCTTAAATAAATTACCCGATAATAGCGACTCTGGATTTACAACGTTGCAAACAAGGCTGATACTAATATAAATATAGACAAAATATATATCCTAATTCTAAAACTCTAAAGAAGCTATTTTAATATATCTAGATGGTGATTCATGCACACACAATATAAGTGAATTAAATTATCTATTCTCTAAACAGGAATTCCCCCTATTTGTTATCATATCTTACTTTGTGTTTATTGTCATAAAATCCTTTTATTCTATCTAATATGTCTCAATTAATTTTCTACTTTCTAACCTTAATTGAGACTTAACCCATTAGAGTTTCAAATGTGAATTCATTATATAATATATGTTATTGATAAAAAAAGAACAAGGCTAAGCCTTGTCCTTTTCTATTCGTCTAATAAGTTCAGATTAAAAACTATTTAACCCAAGCTCCATTAGCTCCTACATAGTATCCATCAGGAGTTGTTGTGTTAGCTAACATAGCGCCTGATCCATTTAAGTAGTACCAAGTTCCGTTGTCATTTAACCAACCAGTTTGCATAGCACCTGATCCGTTTAAGTAGTACCAAGTTGCTCCATCTTGAACCCAACCTGTAGCCATTGTACCATCAGCTTTTAAGTAGTACCAAGCACCACCGTCTTGTAACCATCCAGTAGCTTTAGTTCCATCAGCTTTAGTGTAAGTCCAACCTGCTGCAGTTTGAGTCCAACCTGCTGTAGTTACAGGAGTTGTTGTTTCTCCACCATTGTTCTCGTCAGCTGATTTTCCTCCGATTAATGAATATACATCATCATCTTCGCTCCAAGCAACCATGTTATCTTTGTCATAAACTGATAATTCATCGAAAGATCCGTCTACTTTGAAAACTTTATCCCAGTCATCAGTACCATCGAATTTATAGATGTATCCGCCATCTAATCTCCAAAGGTTTCCATCAACGTCTGTTTGAACAGCTGATGTTTTATCATCTTGAGCACTTACTTCACAATCTTCTTTAGTTTGGTCTTCTGAATCAGCATAGTAGTAAGAAGACTTTGATTTTAATGTATATGCTCTTGCAAGAACTTTAGCTCCTTCTGAACTTGCTCCAGTATAAGATTTATCTGTAGTATAAGCTACTAATTTAGTACCTACTACAGTATAATGTGCATCAATATCATCTGTAAATAATCCTGCATCATCTAATGTTTCTGCCGAATCATTTGAAAGTGCATAAGTAGTTACAGATTTAGCATATTTAGCTCCATCTACTTCATCAGAGTTTTGTGCTTTTGATATTTTTTGAATAGCTGGGAATGTCACTGATTGCTTAGTTGCACCATATTCAAGTACACCAGTACCTGCAGCTAAACCATTAATTTCACTAATTATAGCATCTCCCTTTGTAACTTTTACAGTTACATTTACAAGTCTATAAATATAATCTTTATCTTGTGTCAACACTTTTACTTGATCAACACTTGCTTTAAGTCCATCATCTGCTCCAGCAGCATCATATTTATCATTTGTATTTTCTATAGTATCTTCTTTAGTTATTTTCTTACCATCTGCAGCAACAGCTGTTGTTTCAACTTTAACTTTTCCTAAATTATAATCAGCATCAATGTAGTTACCTTTTGTATCTGTAAATACATTTAATTTAGAACCTGATCCTTTATTAGCATCTGCATCTGAACTTGCATATGCTGTATAATACCAAGGTTCAGCATATTTTGCTCCTGGAACTATATTTAATTTAGATAAATCTGGAGTATCACCGTCATTTTCATCTTTAATGTCATCTGTAGAATAACCAGTAGTACCATTTTCTACATATCTGTCATCTGTATCATCTTTAATTTTCTTTCTTAAAGCTGATGCAGCGTCATCTGCAGTATCACCCTTAACGTCATCATCAGTTACACTACCTTTATCTAAATCAACAGTGTAGTCTCCATCTGATACATCTAAGTATTTTTCTCCAAATAGATCTGCGTCATCTCCTGAATCAACATCTTCTAATTTGTTGAACTTTCCGTCAGCTACATAGTAAGCTTCTTCATCATCGTTGATTTCACCATCAACATAGAATTTACCGTCTTTGTATGCTACTGCATCGTATACAGTACCGTCTTCTGAATCAATTTTCTTTACGTCTGCAGCATAAGCAGGCACTAAAGCCATAACTGAAGCAGCAGCTACTAATAAAGATGTAATTTTGTTTGCTCTTTTAAACATAATTTCTTTTCCTCCTAAATTTTAAAATTCAGATAAATTATAGCATTATTGTACAACTATGTAAAGTTATATAATAACTACTAATGTATATTCCTGTATAAATTTCTTAGTAATTAAATAAATCACATGTAATTTATTACACATTTACATTAACTATAACATGATACCACATTACATAATGCTTGTACATAAAATGCTATTAACTTTCATAATTTACTGTTCTTCCTAGTATTTACTGTAATATCACTAAATAATACAATGCCAAAATTCACTTTGGGTACTTTTTTTAAAAAATATATAAATATATTTTTTTAGTTAATATTAGAAAATAAATTTATTAAATTCTAAGTTAACTAATATATACAAGTAAAATTGTATTATTGAGCTTTATATAGTTCTATTTTTATAATTTTGATCTACTTGGATATAATTCATTTTAAATGAATACCTTCTATAACTATCCAAATAAACTTTCATTATACAATACAACTATTTAAATTCATTTTGGTACCTTTTTTCTTATAAATTTAATTTTTTCATTATTAATTACATACCGTTTATCCATATAATGTTCAATATTGAGAATTTGAAATATCACAACAGAGAAATTGGATACATATTTGTAAAATAGGCATTTGAAAATAAGCTGCTTAGGTTCTTAATGGGAGATTGTTCCATTCAATGCTTGTCACACTGAAAGTGGGAACATGCAGTAATGGGCACAACCTGCCATTTAGAACCTTTCAGCGAAATTTTCATAGTCCTATGGAACAAATATGTATCCAATTTCGGCTAGAATTCTCACTACGCAACACTATCTACTAATTTAAAATTTTCTTCCTGATTATCTATTATACCAAGCTCCATCTGATCCTAATTTATATTCACCAACTGTTGTGTTATAAGCCATAGATCCATCATTATTTAAATAATAATATTTTCCATTATTTATGTCTTTAATCCATCCAACCTGCATTGTTCCTTGTGAATCTAAGTAGTACCAATTTCCATTTACTAACTGCCACCCTGTTTTTCTAGCTCCATCATCACCTAGATAGTACCAACTTCCATTATTATTCAGCCAACCTGTCGCCATATTCCCATCGGCTTGTACAAAATAGTTTTGCACCCAAGTATTCTTTACTGAGTTACCTGTAGAATCTTTATATTGCCATTTCCCATTAACTTGAACCCATTGACTTGTTTTAACTTCTGCTTGTTCATTGCTTTTAGAATTATTATTTGAATTATCTTTACCTCTAGTAATATTTAAAGTGTATACTCTTTCATTATCATCATCATCTTCAACTTTTATATCTATTACATTCTTCCCTTTATTTAATGATACATCATCCTTAAATTTATCATCTTTATCAACTTTCACTCCATTTATTTTTACCTTATAATCATCATATTTACCGCTATCGCAATCAGGCCTTGCACGTATTGTAATTTTACTTAAATCTTCTGGAACTTGCACATCATAATTATAAACTTTTTTTGAGAAGTCTATATTCCCTCCCATTAACGTAATACTGCTTAAGTATACATTATCTGAATCTTCATCGTCATCATCATTTGATCCAGAATATTTTACTCTAATCTTATATTCATTTACATAAGAATTATCACTATATTTTACTGTTCCCGGATCTCCGTTATATACTCTTACAGTAATAACATTTGTTCCAGATGATAAGTCAACATCCTCTCCAATATCTTTTCCTTCAGTATCTGATGATGTTTTTCCAAATACCCTTATATTATCTGAATCCACCCCATCTGCATCTATATTTATTTCATCTGCCGAAGTCTTTCTAGTATAGTAAGTCTTTCCAGGTTGTACATCATCACTGTCTACCCTATGCTTATCTGTACAATCACTCTCACTATAAAGAGACATATTATCTCCGTTTGAATCTTCTACTGTTAAATTAGTTATTTTATTAGCTGCATAAGCTTTAGTAGTTAGTAGACCCAAATTAGCCACTGGTGCAATTGTACTAACAGTATTTACAGCTAATATTATGGCTATTATTTTTTTCAAATTTTTGTTCATATATTCTCTCTCCTTTTAGGCATATGAAATAAAATAACAAGTTCAAAATACCATGGTTATTTTTTTATTATGCCTTATATAAAATAATACAAAGAACGCCTATTTCATAAGCGTTCTTTATTTTTAACCTGATTAAAATTAAATTTATTTAATCCAAGCCCCATCAGCGCCTAATCTATATACACCAATTTTAGTGTTATAAGCCATAGACCCATCACTATTTAAATAATAATATTTTCCGTTCCTATCTTTTACCCATCCAGTCTGCATTCTTCCTTCTGAATCTAGATAATACCATTTCCCACTTGATTGTTGCCATCCAACTTTCTTAGCTCCATCTGTTCCAAAGTAATACCAGCTTCCATTAAGATTTAACCATCCTGTAACCATATTTCCATCAGAGTTTAAATAATAATTTTGTATCCAACTATTCTTTACTACTTTTCCTTCTGCATCATTATACTGCCATATTCCATTTGTTTGTACCCATTGATTAGCTTTAACATCTTTACTTCCTGTATTTGTATCAGTATTAGTTGAACCATTGTTTGTATTACTTGAAGAAACATTTCCTCTATTTATAATTAAAGTATATACTCTATCTTTATTATTATGTTCAATTTCTACTTTTATGATATTTTGACCTTTTTCCAAGTTAACATTTCTCTTATAATTATCATCATAATCAGCATCTTCACCATCAATAGTAACATCGTAATTATCATTTTCTGGTGTTGCTTTAATTACCACTGTATTTACATTACTATCTACATTATAAGTATACTTAGTTATTGAGTTTGATAAATTTATAGTACTTCCAGCTATGCTAAGTCTCTCCAAATAAATGTCATCAAAATCTGTTTTATCTGAATCATCTTCGTCTATATGTCTTACTTTTACTTCATATGTATTTAGCAGATCATACTCATCGTCATCATGTTCATTATTTCTTACAGTCTCACCATCTAGATCTTTCCCATATACCTTTATAATAAGATCAGTAACGACTGATTTATCTGTTAACTGAATATCATCTCCTACTTCTTTACCTTTAGTAGAATCTGAACTATCTCTAAATACTCTGACAAATCTATCATCTGGCCCGCTTATATCTACACTCACAGTTCTTGAGGAAGTTTTAGCATAATATATTTCATCTTCATGAACGTCTTCTTCTTTAATTCTATTCTTATAATCATTATCATCATAAAGTTTTACATTATTACCATCACTATCATCTAATGATAAGCTATCCAATGTACTCTCATCATTAGTAGTCGAAGCATAAGCCCTTGTAGTTAATAGATTTATCTTCGAAACTGGTGTTGCCGCTGAAATTGTTCCTATAGCTAGTACAATTGCAATCACTCTCTTTATATTTTTATTCATAGTCTATCCCTCCACTTTTATTATGCATTCTCATTCTAATCTGGTGATTTCTATTTTTGTATCCAAGCACCATCATACCCTAATTTATATCCGCCTACTGTTGTATTATATGCCATGGCACCATTGCTATTTAAGTAATAATACTTTCCATTTGAATCTTTAATCCATCCTGTTTGTATCTTACCTTGTGAATCTAGATAATACCAAGCTCCATCTACTGATTGCCATCCTGTTTTTCTAGCTCCATCACTGCCTAAATAGTACCAGCCTCCGTTATAATTTAACCATCCAGTGGCCATATCTCCGCTGTCAAGTAAGTAATAATTTCCTACCCAAGTATTCTTAACAAAATTTCCTGATGCATCATTATACTTCCATGATCCATTTACTTGTACCCATTTATTATAATTAGTTTCTCCTCCAGTGGTATTATTTTGTGTTGAAGTGACACTTCCTCTGATCACTGTCAAAGTGTAAACTCTTTCTTCACCACTATTTTCATTTTTAACGTCTACTTTAATTTTATTCTCGCCATCTTTTAGATTAACTGTTGTTTTATAATCATCATCTTCAAATACTTCATCACCGTTAACCTTAACTGTATAAAAATCTTTTTCTGGTTCCGCTTTAATTGTAACTTTATTTACATCGCTAGGGACATTAGAACTATAATTCACTTGTGATTGTGATAATGAGAAAAGTCTGCCATCAATGCTTAGTTTATCTAGATAAATGCTATCTTGATGCTCTGGTTCTGCTGTATCTTGCGAGCTTGTACCATTTGATGAAGGATTTCCTCTATTTATTATCAAAGTATATACTCTATCTTTATCACCATCTTCAAGTTCTATTTCAAACTCATTTGTGCCTTCATCTAAATCTACTTCTTTTTTATAGTTATCTGCACTTTGAACATTTTTATTATCAATAGTAACATCATAATCGTCATCTTCTGGTGTTGCTTTAATTGTTACTCTCTTTACATCACTGGCAACATTATAAGTATACGTTAATTCAGATTTTGACAACTGAACCTTATTATTATTTACACTGAGCCTTTCTAAATAAATATTATCATTATCCTTATTTTGATTATAATCTGGGTTCTCTACTTTAATCCTATATGTACTTAAGACATTATAATCATCATTATCTTTGTATCTCATATCATCATCTGGTTCTTTGCCATATACCTTTATTGTAAGAGTAGTAGTTGAAGAATCATCTGATAAATCAACGTCCTCCCCTACCTCTTTTCCTTTTGAAGAAGATGATGTTCCATTAAATACTCTAACATATTTTTCATCAGGCCCATCAATATCAATACTTACAGTATCTGATGAAGTTTTTGCGTAATAAGTTTCTCCCTCTTCTACATCACTGGCATTTACTTTGCTGTCATAATCACTATCACTATATAGTTTTATGTTGTTTCCATCTTCATCATTTAATTCTAGACGATCCAAATAATCATCATCGTTATCATTTGCTGCATAAGCTTTTATAGTCAATACATTTATATTTGTAGCAGGCGCTGCTGCTGAAACGATTCCAAGAGCTAACGCTATTGAAACTATTTTAATCATATTTTTCTTCATTTTATTTCCCCCGTTTCTACTTATATATTTAATTAGTAAATACATCCTTAATTAATTATATATCAGGATTAACAATTAAAGTAGACTTTTTGAGTTTTTTAGTAATATTACCAACAATATAAAATATTGTAAATAAACTTGCAACTTCTAAATATATTTATTTAAAGCAAAAGAAACGTCTATTAAATAAACGTTCTTTTGCTTTTTTAGTTATTATACTATTTATATTCTTAGTTAATCCAAGCTCCATCTGATCCAAGCTTGTATTTACCAATCATTGTATTATAAGCCATAGATCCATCGCTATTTAAATAGTAATACTTTCCACTACCTAAATCTCTAACCCATCCAGTTTGCATTGCACCTTCTGAGTCTAGGTAGTACCATTTTCCACCTGCTTGTTGCCATCCTGTTTTTCTTGCTCCATCAGAACCTAGATAGTACCACTTTCCACTATAATTCAACCACCCAGTAGCCATATTTCCATCAGCTTGTACAAAGTAATTTTGAACCCATGTATTTTTCACTGTATTTCCTGTTGCATCTTTATATTGCCAGTTTCCGCCAACTTGTACCCATTTATTTGTAACAGTTGCTACAACATCAGTTGCACTGCTTGGTGAACCAGAAGCTGTATTTGTTGTACTTCCTGTAGTCGATGATGTGCCGCCTCTGTTTATAATTAATGTATATACTCTTTCATCATCACCATCTTCAAGTTCAATTTTGATTTTATTTTCACCTTTATCCAAATCTACATCTGATTTGTACTTATCATCTTCATCTACACTGTCACCATCGATTGTAACATCATAATCATCTTCATCTGGAGTTGCTTTAATTGTTACTTCATCTGTATCACTACTTACATTATAAGTATATTCAACTTTTGATTTTGATAAACTAATAGTTTGACCATCTACACTAAGTCTATCTAGGTAGATATCATCGTAATCATCTGAACTATCATCAGAATCTTCATCATCTGAATCCGAAGAATCAGCTGTACATTTAACCTTTATTGTATATTCACTTGAATAATCGTCATCTTCTAATCTTACATCATCATCTGGTTCTTCATCATATACTCTTACAGTAAGAGTAGTAGTTGAATCTTTGTCTAAGCTTATATCACTACTTATTTTTTTACCTTTAGTAGAATCTGAAGTTCCCTTAAAAACTCTAACATATTTTGAACTTGGTCCATCTATATCTATATTTATAGTATCTGATGAAGTCTTAGCAAAATATTTCTCGCCAGCCTCTACCTGATCTGCATCAACTTTATCATCACTATCATAGCTACTGCTTTCGTAAAGCTTTATTTTACTACCACTTTCAGTAAGCAATTGTAAGCTTTCAAGTTCAGTTTCATCATTTGAATCGTCATCAGATGATGCATAAGCTTTTGTAGTTAAGAAATTTATATTTGTTGCAGGCGCTACTGCTGAGATAGTTCCTATTGCTAATGCAATTGCAACTATTTTTTTCAAATTTTTATTCATAATGTTCTCCCTCCACTTTAAGCATGCGAAATAAATAATAGGTATGCATACTGGTCTATTATTTTTCGATTGTGCTTTAATTACATATTATAATTATTTTACCACTTAATTCATTATTGTGCGCTTAACACATTTAAGTTTACAATTTATTTACAGAAGTATTATTATTCTAATTCTCCATCCGTGCCTAATTTATATGCACCTATTGCAGAATCTTTTATCATTTTACCTGTAGAATCTAAGTAATACCATTTCCCGCTTGAATCTTCAATCCAGCCTGTCTCCATAGCTCCACTACCATCAAGGTAGTACCAGTTTCCAGTTGAATCTTCTAACCATCCCATTTGCATGGCTCCACTTTTATTTAGATAATACCAATTTTTATTTGTATTTACCCATCCTGTCTGCATTTCACCATTTTCGTTGAAATAATACCAGTTGTTATTATCACTAAACCATCCTGTAGTCCTAAAGCCATCTTGTCCTAAATAATAATTCTTTCCAGTATCCTTATCAAACCACCACTTATTTTTTAAAACTGAGCCTGTACCATCTACATATCTCCATTTTCCATCTACTCTTTGCCATGCATTAAGGCTGCCTTCTTGAGTTTGAATTGCAAAGTTTTGGCCGTTTGAAGAATCAGTTTTATTTGCTGATTTACCCCTATATACATTCAAAGTATAAGTTGTATCTTCATCCTCATGCTCAACATATATTGTTATAGTATTATTTCCTTTATCTAAATTAACTGTCTTTTCGAAATTATCATCTTTATATACTGAGTTTCCATTGATTTCTATATAATCATCATCATCGTCAGGATTAGCTCTAACAGTTAATTTTTCAACATCTTCACCAACATTAACATCATAAGAAGTTTTATTTTTTGAAAAATCAACACTTCCATCACTTAAATTAATTCCATCTAAATAAGCATATTCTCTATCTTCTTCTGCTTCTGATGTACTACTTTCTTTTCTTGCATGAATAATATAAGTCTTTTCACAATCACTTACATCTCCATTATTATAAGCTTCCTTATATGCTTCTTCGCTCTTATATGTTCTTAGATAGATATCTTTATAGCCTGAGCCAATGTTAACATCTTGTCCAACATCTTCACCTTTTTCAGATCTGCTTGATGAAGTAAACATCTTAACTACATATCCGCTTCCTTTTACTTCTGCAGCTATATTAAAGTCACTTACACCTTTAAGCTGTACATAATAGTCAGTATCGCTTGATAAATCTACTTCATCTCCAGAATAACTATCAAGCAATTTAATTTTGCTTCCGCTACCCCAAGTCAAATCTAGCGATTTTAATTCTCCATTACTAGCATCATTATATGTTGATGCATAAGCTTCAACGCTTCCTAATAGAAAATTGTTGCTTGGTGCAAATCCAGAAACAGCTGCAACCACAAGAGTTGCTGCAATTATATATTTAATTTTTTTATGCATAAACTTCCTCCTTACTTTTATTTATAAAATTAATCTATTTACTTTTACATAACTTACTTATTATATAAATAAACATTATATAGTTATAATAACATAACTTAATTTAATTATAAATATAGAACTATAATCCTATACTATTCCAAGTGTACTACATAGTTCTAAAAATTCTATTATATAAATATTAATTTTTTATAAATAATTAATTTATCATATCATCAAAATATACAAAGCAATTTTTATCTCATAGTATAATATGTAGACATTTCACATGAATAATCCATAATATATATGTTCCAATTCACAATGCACATTTCACAATTCTAACTAAAATTATTGCAATATTTTTAGAATTATAATGAAGAATTGTTTTTTAATGTATATATCATATCATCAAAAGATATAAAATAATTTTTATATCATAATATATGTAGTTATTTCGCATGAACAATCTATAATTAATAATCTACAATATTGTTGAAATTCATAATGCACAATTCCAGCTATAATCATTGCAATATTTTTAGAATTATGATGAAGAATTATTTTTGCAATATATGTGTTAGTGATTGAAAACTTAATTTTATCTCCTGATTAGTAATCATTTGATTGATTAAAACAAGAACTCACTTATAAGAATAAAGCGAGTTCTTGTTTCATTATTAGTAACTTAATCTAAAAACTAAATTAAATGTACAATTAAATTAATGTTCATAATATTTTCCTAAAGTATTAAAGCTCCACTATTATTGAATTTATACTCTTTTCCATTAATAGTTCTTGTTCCAGTTGCCATGCTACCATCTTCAGTTAAATAGTATTTTGAATTATAGTCAATTAACCATCCTTTTTGCATTGTTCCATCTGCATTAAAGAAGTACCACTTTCCACCATCTGATAACCAGCCTGTCCTCATTGAGCCATCTTGATTTAAATAATACCAATTGTCAACTTTTTTAGTATCATTATCTCCTGAATTAGTTGATGCATCAGTGTTCTTATTTTGATCATCTACTGTTTCTTTATGCCAGCCTGTAACCATTGCTCCATCCGACCCCAATAAATACCACTTTTCATTATCTTTTTGCCAACCTGTAAGCATTGCACCTTTACTATCTAACAAGTACCATTTTTCATTATCTTTATGCCAGCCTGTAACTCTTAAACCATCTTTATCTAAGTAACAGTATACTTTTTGATCTTTATCATAAAGCCATGAACTTTTTAATACTTTTCCATTTTCATCATAATACTTCCAACCATCATTAGTTTGAACCCATTGAGATTTCTTATCTGATGTATCCTCAGTATTATTGTCCTTGCTATCATCTGCTTCCTTACCTCTATTTATAGTCAAAGTATAAGTTCTCTTTTTATCATTTAACTCATCTTCAACATTTACCTTTATGACATTTTTTCCTTTATCTAATGATACTTTTTTTTCATAGTCATCACTTGATCTTACTTCATCTCCATCAATTGTAACTGAATAATCGCTATCTTCTGGCTCTGCACCTATAGTTATTTTACTTACAGACTCATCTAAATCAACATTGTATGAATTATCATCTTTAGAAAAGTCAATATCGCCTTCACTTAAAGTTATATGATCTAAATATATATCATCTTCGTTATCAGAATCGTCTCCTCTAGTAACATTTAATGTATATGTTCTTTGATTATCCTTACTATCTGTAACTTTTATTTTAATCTCATTTTTACCTTTATCTAAAGATACAGTTTTTTTATAATTATCGCTAGAATCTACTAAAGATCCATCTACTCTGACTCTGTCGCTATTACTCTCAGGAATTGCTTTAATCCACATGCTCTCAACATTTTCATCAACCTTTATATCATAGCTTGTTTTTCCTTTTATGAAATCTATATCTCCTTTGCTTAAGTCAATATTATCTAAATATATCGAATCTTGAGAATCATCCTCATAAGAACTTTCTTTAGTCTTTCTTACATTTAGCGTATATTCTTCTTTACAATTTGATACATTATTCTTTACTTTATTAAATTCTGATTTAGACTTATAAGTTCTTATATATAAAGTTGTATCACCTTTTCCAAGTAAGATTTCGTCCCCTGGATCATAAGCTGTAGCATTTTCTGCATCAGATGTAAAAATCTTAACTACATAGTCATCACCTTCAGCGTCAGCCGTTATCTTAATTCCATCACTATCATCAGTAAGCTTTGTATAGTATTCTGTTTCATCACTTAATTTTACTGTATCTCCATTATATCCATCACGCAAATCAAGAGTTTCTCCATCTAAAGATTTTATCTTTAGAGTTTTTAATTGTTCATCATCTGGAGAATATGAAGATGCATAAACAGGTTTTGCTCCTACAAAATATGTATTTAATGTCGTAGGTGAAATTGTTGAAATTGTATTGACAGCAACTGTGATCGCAATTATTCTTTTTATATTTTTATTCATAAAATTCCTCCCCATCCATTATAAAGTGAATTTTTTAAAAATAACAAAAAAAAATCACTTAACATAATTTTACCATGTTTTTTATATAAAATCTAAATATTTCTAGCATTAATACGACTCTTTTTTCAGATAATAAGATATAACTAAGTTTTATTTACTTTAGTTATCGCAAAATTTTAGATATTATGTACTATAAATAAATTTCAAAAATTAATATGTGAGGAGTGATTACAATGAGCAAAGAAAGAACACCATATAATCCTACTCCAGGAGATTATGATGTTGAGAAGTTATCTGGTACAAGACCCGAATCTTCTAATAGGCAAGAAGGACGAGATAACATTGCACCAACTAGAAGTTTAAATCCCCTTTCGACTGACGGCCCTAATAAAAATATAACGAGTTCAACATCTTCTAAACCCCATCCAGTAACAGGACCTGTTGCTATGAATCATGAAGATGCTTTTGAATATAAAAATCATAATATTTGAGAAGTTAGGAGTGATTATTAATGAGTAAAGAAAAAATGTCATCTAATGAAAATGAAAAATATTATTCTGGAGAAGAATTAACTGATTCACATCCATCAGACCCAAATGATTCTGAACTAAAAAAAATAAAAAGTATGTATCTTCCAGATTCGAAAGCTGACCATGCTCCAAGTGAAAAAAGCATTGAAGATGCTAATGGATTGGAGCATCCTGAGCCAGTCAAACCAAAATCACTAATATAAATAGCATGAATATAACTTTATCTATATAGATAACCCAACTAAGACCTGAACTTATGCATATAACTCGCCGAAATGAATAATATACTTTTGTTCCAGTTTCTAGTTGGGATATATTTCATAGTATAAATCCAGCTTATAATTGGCTTATCTATAACAAGTCAAAATCTGTTCTAAATCTATATTTATATTGTAAATAATATTGAGCAAAAGATAGGAGTGATTTTTATGAGTCAATCAAAAATTCCATTTAGTATAAACCCTGGCGATGATTATCCAATGGAAGAGTATAGTAAGGAAAATTCATCAAAATCAAGGGCTTCTGATTCTAAAAATGTACGAAAGACTGCTGATTCAGGTGAAAGAAATGCTAAAAGTTTAAATAATGCAAATATATCTAGAACTAATCTAGATACAGAGCTTATTGATCTAAATGCTGACGGCGACTCTGATGAATCTAAATATAGTGATTTAATATGAAGAGCTTAATAAAAATAATTTAATAAAATTAGGAGTGATTTTATATGAGTAAAGAAAAGAAAGTATCTCATACTTCCGAGGTGAGAGATGGTAGTAAAAAAGACTTTACTAATTCCTACTTGCCAAAAATGAGAACTAATTATCATCCAAGCAGAGATGATGTTGAAAGTGCAACTGGCGTGGATTTTCCTGTAAATATGCCTAATCCAGCAGTTGACCCTATTGTTGTAAATAATATAGCTAGTCAAGAATTTGATTACACACAAGATATGCTTTCTCCCGATAATTATGAAATAGATGGAGATGATTAGTTATATAAGGACTGCAAAAAATTCAATATATTTTTGAATAATTTTCCCGCTGTTGGTAAGAATAATATTCGTACCCCATAATACTCAGGCACTAAAGTTTATCATTTTAATTTAGTGCTTATTTCCAAAAAGTCCACCATAAATTAAATTTTTATGGTGGACTTTTATATTTTTAACCTATTTTAAATTGTCAAAAAGCCCTTACCTCTAACCTCAGATATATCAATAATTGTTATAAAAGCTCCTGGATCTATCTGATGCACAATACTTTTTAGTTCAACCATTTGGTGTGAGCTTACAATACAGTAAAGCATTTTCTTTTTATCATGAGTATACTCACCTTCCGCGAACAAAGATGTAACTCCACGGTTAAGATCTTTTATTACATAATCAATAATTTCTTTTTCTTTTCTTGTTAGAATCAGAAGAAGTTTTTTACTGCTAAATCCTTTTAATACTCTGTCAAGAACTGTACTTTGAATAAACAAAGAAATAAGAGTATACAATGCTTGTGGAATACCAAATATTAATGCTCCTATAATAACTATTATCAAGTTTAGAGAAAATCCCAAACTTCCTATATTAAAATTCGAATATTTTTTTCTAATAAGCATGGTTATAATATCTGTTCCTCCTGTGGAACCATGTCTTAAAAATACCATTCCATAGCCAATACCACATAAAACCCCACCATATATACAAAAGATAAGTAAATCACCATTCATATCAATTAGGCGTGAAAGTGGTTTTGTTATAAGCAGAGAAGCTGAAAGACTAAGCATCCCTATTGTTGTATAAATCGTAAATGATCTATCGAGTTTTTTATAACTCAATACAAGTAGTGGTAAATTAATTATTAAGATTACTACTCCAGATGGAACTTTAAGAGTGTACTCTAAAATCAGTGCAATACCAGTGGCACCACCACTTAAAAGTTTTGCATGTACTAAAAATAGATTTACCCCTAACGATGCAATCATGCAGCCTAAAAATATGAAAAACACATCAACTATATTATGCTTCAACTTATAATATAAACTCATTTGTATACTCCTTGCAAAATGGTTATTTGGGTTTCATTTCATTTTTCAGATATTATTCTATATTCAATCTTTAGTATTTTCAACAGATTTTTTACAGTTTCTACAAAAAGTTTTTACTATTTATCAAGTAATTATTAATAATTCATGTGATATAGCAAATAAATATCAATATTACTACCAGAATAGTAACATGATATCTATTTACATTGAGAATTTATTAAATTTTGAACTTATCAACTTCCATTTCTAAACGCTCAGCTTTTTCTTTCAGTTTTTCCACTTCTTGTGATACTTCTAAAATAGCTTCCGTTTGAGTTTGAATTGATGCCGTTACTTCCTGTGAACATGCTGCTGTTTCTTCTGATATTGCCGCAATATTATTTATTGAATTAACTACTTGTTCATTTTTGTCATTCATTTCTTCAACAAAGCTTCCCATATAATCTATTGCAGTTGTTATTGTGTCAGTCGCCTGTGTAATATTATTAAAGGCTTCATTCACTTCATTTACTGAAACGAATTGATCCATAGATACTTCTTTTACTTTTTTCATATCACTTACACTGCTTAATATATCTTGCTTTATATTTAAAATTATCTCTGCTATATTTTTAGTTGATACTGCTGAATTTTGTGATAATTTTTGAATCTCTGTTGCAACTACTGCAAAACCTTTGCCAGCTTCCCCTGCTCTTGCCGCTTCTATAGATGCATTTAGTGCAAGTAACTGAGTCTGCTCTGCGATCCCCTTTAAAACTCCAAGTATATTTTCTATATTCTTAGATTTATCACTTAAGCTTTCTATATTTCCTTGAGTTTTTTCTACAATGGAAATTGTTGTTTGTGCCTTTTCTTTTAAATCTTGAACCTTGTTAATTCCATTTGCAATTGCTTTAGATGAATTGATTGATTCATTAATCATTAGATTAGTCTTTTCCTCTAACTGATTAAATTCTCCCCTCATGTCCTCTCCAAGCCTTGCACTCTCTTCTGCTCCGCTAGCTTGATTAGATGCTCCTTGCGCTATTTCTTGTGATGTAATATTTATATCCCTTGCCACATTAGTTGTTTCCTGAGACTTTTCAGCTAAAATTGCAGAGCTCTCTTTCATATCATGAGTCAAATCTTTTGTTTTGATTAATAAAGCAGAAACCTTACTCATCATCTCATTGAAGCTTTCACCTAATAATTTAATTTCATTTTTCGCTCTAGTAGAAGATTTTACTGTAAAATCACCAGTTGATGCTATAGATAATAAGTTTGATATTTCTATTATAGGCATTGAAATTCTTTTCGATACATACATGATTACTGCAGCTGCTGCAAGTAATATTATTAAGCCTGCAATTAATGAAATTTTTGTTATTTTATTTATAATAGCTTTTGCACTGGATTCCTTTTGAACTGTTATGACTGACCAATTAAATGAATTCCCATCTAATTTTATGTTCGTATAAGATGCATAGTAATTTTGACCATTTTCTTTATACTTAAGGCTACCATCATTCCCAGCCATCAACTGAGCTATAATTTCTTTTAACCCATCCGACACTTCTATCGGTTCTTCCTTAGGATTTCCCTCTTTGACTCCAGTTGTTCTAGTTTGGTTTTTATAATTATATAATTCTTCAATCACTTCGGTATTAGGATGTGCAACAACAACACCCTCTCCATCTATTATGAAAGAATATCTTCCTGATGCTTCATCTGAATATTCACTTACTACTTCCTGCAATTTTTCTAAATTAATATCAGACCCCATTACTCCAACAAACTTATTATCTTCAACCAAAGGAACAAATATTGAAGTTACTGGATTCTTAGAAGAAACTGAATAATATGACTTTGATACAAATGATGATAAAGAACTTTTTGCTTGCGCAAACCACCATCTGTCTGATCTGTCAGCAAGATCCCCTGATGATCTCCCAGTCTGCATTCCTTTTTCATCCTGCATATACAATAATTCAAAATATGGATTTCTGTCTTTAGTTTCTTTAAGTACTTTTTCCTTTGTATCTTTACTTCCTTCTCTTACTTCTGAATTATATGCCAGATCTTCTGTCACTTTATATGCCGTATCCATAAAAGAAGAAACATTTTTTGATATAAGCTTAGATAACATTTCATTCTTACTATTTATTTCATTATCATAATATTTCGATAAAATAGTGCTTACACATAAAATAATTCCAAGAGTCAGTACAACGGATATTGATAACATTGTGATTAGGAGTTCGCTTTTTATGCTCTTTATTTTCACAGAGCTATTTTTATCTTTATTATTTGTTTGCTTGTCCATTGTCTTTTCATATTGTTTTCTAATCAATCCCATTTATTTTCTCCCCTTATCAATATTTCTTATAAAATAAGTAGTAGTTTTAGAATTATTTTTTACACTATAAAAATTATGTTTATTACAATAAATATACTTATTCTTTTACAAGTTATGCTTATTTTTCATGCATTATTGATAAATTATAACATATAATTACATTTAATCAATGTAAATTGCAAAGATAATTATACTATTCAACTGAAAAGCCCATACATTTCTGTGAAACAAAAATATATAGGCTTTCGGTTAGACTTTTAAATTTCTAATTTTAGACTCTAAACTTTAAATTTATCAATTTCTTTTTTTAATTTTTCAGATAAATGTTGTAATTCTTCTGTATGATGGCTAAATCTATCCATTGTAGCTGTTACTTCTTCTGCTGATGCAGTAACTTCTTCTGTTGATGAAGCTGTTTCTTCAGAAATGGAAGAACTATTTTCTATTTGACTAACAAAAATCTGCTTCTGAATTTGCATATCATCTACTGAATGTTTAACATCAATAACTTTTTCTGTTAAAGTTGTGATCGAAAATAATATATCATTAAATATTGACTCTGTTTTTGTTACAGCTTCGTTTTGCTCTGAATTAATTTTTTTAGTGTTTTCCATTGCTTTAGCTGCAACTTCTGCCTTTGATTGGATTGCTCCTGTTATTGACTTAATCTGTTCTGTAGAATTTTGGGATTCTTCAGCAAGTTTTCTTATTTCTTCAGCTACTACAGCAAATCCTTTACCAGCTTCTCCTGCACGTGCAGCTTCAATAGATGCATTTAATGCTAGTAAATTTGTCTGTTCTGTTATTTCAGATATAGTATCGGACATTGAAATAATCATTTTTACACTTTCATTCATATCTGAGAATATATTTGATACTTTTTCTGTTGCTTCCATTGTTTCACTATTTTTATCTATTAATGTACTTACAGTAATTATTCCTTGTTTGCTAAACCCCTTCGTTTCTTCTGATACTTTATTCATATCCCTTGTGGCATCTGCAATATTATCTAATTTTTTTGATAATTCTCCTACACCAGTAGCAGTATCTTGAGAGCTTTCAGCTAAATTTACAGCTCCCTGTGATATCTCTGAAACAGCTAGCGAAACCTGTGACATAGACGCTGTCGTTTCTTCAGCCATACTTGAAAGGTTAGCTGTAGTCTCAAACACTATGTTAGAAGTTTCTTTTGCACTTTCTAATAATTTACCTATATTTTTTATCATAGAATTATAGTCATTTGCAAGCTGACCAACTTCATCTTTTGATTTAATTTCTATAAATGTTGATAAATCTCCATCTGAAGCCTTGGCAAATACTTCTTTTAATTTTTTAATATTAGTTGCAATTCCTTTACTTAATATCAACGATACAATGACTGAAATTATTAACATTATTAATATTATTATAGAAGTAGTTAATATTATCGATTTTGTGTCGCTTGACAATTCACTTTGTTCTAATGATGCGATTAACTTCCACCCTGTTATTTTATTAGTTGTATATGCCCCAAACTTTTCTGTTCCATTGTAATTATACGTAATAAAGCCGCTATCTCCTGTTTTTGCTTCATTCCAATATGATAATTTTGTAACATCATCTTTTCCAATACTACTTTCATCAGGATGTGCTAACATTATACCATCTGCATCTGTAATAAATAATATTCCTGAATTACCTACCTTTTTTGCTGATATGTGCTCTGAAAGTGCAGTCAATGTTAAATCCATTCCAACAACGCCAACAATTTGATTATCTTTCACAACTGCTTGTACAATTCCTACAACTGTCTTTCCAGTGGCGGCATCTTGATAAGGCTTAGTTATTACAGGCTTCCCTTTTGCTTTTATAGCTTCTTGATACCAAGGTCTTTTAGTTGCATCATAACCTTCTGGCATCTTTGTGTCTGGATATATTGCAAATTTACCTGAAGCAGTACCGTAATATGTATCGAAAATATCCTTATTACTTTCTTTTAAGTTTTTCAATAAATCAGGTATGTAATCAAAATTACTTCCATAATCAACATTCACTAAATTATAATTGTTTGATAACATTGTTACTCTTTCTGTAAATCCAGCAAAATAATTATCTAGTCCACTATTCACTTCAGAAAGCGTTTGCTTGCTTGTTAAATTTAATTTTTGGCTAAGTATTGATTTTGACTGGTTATAAGAAAAAACTCCCGCTACAATGAGAGGAATAAAGCAAATTAAAACTAAGCTAATAATTAGTTTTATTCTAATACTATGAAAATTTAATTTTTTGAATAACATTTTTCTCACCCTCCATCTCTTTTTATTAATACAAATAATAAAACCCTTATATAAACTAAAATATTTAGCTTATTATTTTTTACAAAAACAATAAGTTTTTACACATTATTAATTATATCATAATATTTCGAAGAATTATTCGTGTTTTTCACTAAAACTTAATGATAATAGGAGGAGTTTGATCATCTTATCTACAAAACTACATTCTTCATCATATACCTCTTAGAAATATAATTTAAAATTTGCTATAAACTAAAACTCTTAATTGAATTAAAGTTCCTAAATAATAAAATTTACTGTATAATATAAGATCAACAAACAGTATATTATTAGTAATAACTTCAGATGTATAAAATTAAGCAGCATAGGATAATTTCACATATCTTATGCCGCTCAAAATTTATTGTACTAAAAATACACAAACACATCTAATTTTCCGCGATTTCTCGGAATGATATTATCCTTTATATTCTCACCATTTATAATCACCTTCATATTATTAGTATTTACTATATTCCTTCCTTGCTTGCTAATTCTACTTTCACAATTAATCTCCTCATTTTTATTTCTAATAACTTCACTATTGTTAACTTTATTTTTACTGTTATTCATTTGATTATTATTAACTTCATTAATATTTTCTTGATTTAATCTAGATACTTTTATAGTGTAATCTTCTCTTTCATTTGTAATCTTTATTTCAAATTCGTTCCAAGATTTTGGTATACAAGGATTTATAGCATATCCCTTGTCTTGAACCTTTCTAAGTCCCAAGATATTTTCAACGCCAACTCTGTACATCCATCCTGAAGCTCCTGTATACCAACTCCAGCCTCCTCTTCCTGCATGAGGCTCTTTTATATACACGTCCGCTGCCATTACATAAGGTTCTACTTTATATGTCATACACTCTAACTCTGTCTTTGCATGATTTATAGGATTTATCATATTAAAGTAGCTTACTGCTTTATCACCTAGCCCAAGTTTAGTTAAAGCAAGTATAACCCAAACCGCAGCATGAGTATATTGGCCTCCATTTTCTCTTACACCTGGCACATATCCTTTTATATAACCTGGTTCTAACTTAGAATTACTAAATGGTGGTGCAAGCAATAGGATCATTCCCTTATCTTTCTTTACAAGGTTATTATCCACGGCTTCCATTGCTTCAATGCTACGTTCCTTCTGTCCTGCGCCTGATATAATTGCCCAACTCTGAGCTAATGAGTCAATTCTACATTCTGGATTTTCTCTTGAGCCAAGAGGTGTACCATCATCAAAGTATGCTCTTCTATACCAGCCGCCATCCCAAGCGTTCTTCTCTAGGTTTTCTCGTATAAACTCTCTTCTTTCTTCAAAATGTTCTTTTGTTTTCTTATCGTTTTGTTTATCTGCAATTTGAATAAAGCTTTCTAATATTGAATATAGGAACCAGCCAAGCCATACGCTTTCTCCTTTTCCTTCGTTTCCAACAGTACTCATTCCATCGTTCCAGTCTCCACTACCCATTAAAGGAATATTATGAATACCAAACTTCAAGCTTTTTTCTATAGCTTTTAAACAATGTTCATATATAGTTCCTTCTTTTGATGATTGATTTACTATCGTATATCTTTCATCCTCACCTTCTCTTAAAGGTTCATCTTCTAAGTACGGAGCAGTAGCATTTAAAATATCGTAATCTCCTGTTGAATTAATATACTCAGCAGTTACATAAGGCAGCCATAATAAATCATCGCTAAATCTAGTTCTTATTCCCGAATTAACAACAGGATGCCACCAATGTTGAACATCACCTTCTACATACTGTCTTGAAGCACTTCTTAGTATTTGCGCCTTTGTTATTTCTGGACTTACAAAGCCAAGTGACATAGAATCTTGAAGCTGATCTCTGAATCCATAAGCACCACCACTTTGGTAAAATGCACTTCTACTTAAATATCTACAACTTAAAGTTTGATATAAAAGCCATCCATTCAAAAGATAATCTAATGACTTATCTGGTGTCTTAACTTGTATATTTCCTAGGAAATTGCTCCAATATTGTTTTACTTTATCTAATTCACTTTCTGCATTTCCAAAAATCTTGTATTTACTTATTAATTCATCTATTTTTTCTTTTTCATCTTGACCAAATAGGATTAGCAGCTCCTTTTTCTCACCTTTTCTTAACACAATGCTTGTTTGTGCTGCTAAACAAGGGTCATAGATCCCACCAGACCTATTACTTAACCTATTATGTTTTAGAGCCTCAGGGCTAAAGGTTTCTCCTCCAATACCTAAAAACTCTTTATTGTCTCCAGTGAAACTCAATTCTTTCCCACCTATAATGGTTAAGTAAGCATTTAACTTTCCAAAGTATTCACTGTATGGATTATGAGCACCTATAAATTTATTTTTGAATGTGAAATCTTCATTACTATTTTTAATGCTGCTTCCATTTACTATATCTACTGTTTCTTTATATTTTGATTCATCTCCACCTATATATGTTGAGATATATCTGGAACTATCATACTCATAAACACCCAAAACAAGTTTTGCATAGTAGAATAGTGAAATACTTCTATCCTCATTACTTAAGTTTTCTAGCGTAACCCTCTGAATTTTTAATCTTTCATTTTTAGGAGCAAAAATTTCTAATTTTCCTTTTATATTATATGCTGTATGTCTGTATTCAGAGTATCCAAAGCTATGTTTTATTAAGTAATCACCTGAATCTCTTACAGGTTTTGGTGTTATTGAAAAATACTCACCTGAGTCATTATCTTTAATATATAATGCTTCTCCTATAGGATCTCTAATATAGTCATTACTCCAAGGTGTTATTTTATTTTCTCTAGAATTTCCACACCAAGTATATCCTGATCCTACTTCTGATATATGAAATCCGAAGTCATCATTTGAAATAACATTAATCCACGGTGCTGGCGTATTTCTGTAATTAGATAGTTTTATTATATAACTATTATCTTTCTTGCAAAATCCACCATAACCATTAAAGAAATCTAAATCTCTTACATCAGGATCTTCATCCGCATTTTTACCATAATTATTAGAATCTTTTGATACATCCAAATCTAAATCAACTAAACTTGAAATTTCTGAATTATAAACTAACTCTCTTTCCTTCTTACTTTGATTAGATTTCTTATCTATTTCTAATTCATCAATATCATCTTGATCTTCTGGCTCATTAATATTCTTTATTAAATCATGAATATTAATTACTTCTTCATCATTATCATATACTTCATAAGGTATGTTTTCGCCATCTGTATCTTGGTTAGTATTTTCATTCTTATATTTATCCTTGAACCTTGAATTATTTCTTAAAGCTATACGTGAATCTAATCCCTCATCATCTAAGTCCATATATCTATTAAAATTCTTTTCATTATATGCATATGAACTTAACGGATTATTATTATCTACATATATTCTAGAAATTCCTATTAGTAAATTCTTGATTTCAACATCCATGGTTGCCTTATTGTGAATAAATATTCCACCTGCTTTATTAAGGTAATTACCTACATTGGATGACCTTATTACTTCCATTATATTTTTTTGAAGTGGTTCATCATAAGAAACTTCTTCATTATTATATATAATTAAATCTAGCTTAACTCCCTTAATTCTTAAGTAATTGTGGAATTTTACCATAGTATATACTAAATTTATGTCTTCTTCATTTTCTATAGATAGCATTATAATAGGTAAATCTCCTGAGATTCCATATGCCCATAAATCCTTTTGATGTCTTGAAATATTCCTAATATATTCTTCTCTATTTTTTCTAGTATTAGTTAGAAAGAAAATTGAGCTTGCAGCGCTTTGGAATATATTAGCTATGGCACTTCTTATTCCTAAAGTCTTTAGTTCAAGCTGTGCACTTATGCTATAATTTTTGAATACTCTTTCTAGTTTACTGTTGTCATTGTTATTTCTGCATATTTCAAGTATTTGCTCCTTTGATTCACATATTCCAGTTATATAATAAATTTCCTTCTTGGAGTTAGGCTCTAATCTAATTCTCGTTCTTATACTCATTATAGGATCTAAAACTGTTCCCACAGTATTATCTAAAGCTTTATCATTATCCATAGCTTTTGGATTCTTCAATTCTCTATTTCTTCCTATAAAGTTTATTCTTGAAGTTTCATATGAAATACTTCCTTCTAAGTCTCCATTAACAACCGCCTTATGGAAAATATATGGAATTTTTGCATTCTTAACTCTACCTCTTCTACTTCCTATAAGAACACTTTCCTTTTCATCATATTCTGTTTGAACAAATAAATTAGAGAATGTTGGGTGAACTACGTCAGCACTGAATGTAGCTAAAGTCACTTCCATGTAACTTGTTATTTCAATACTTCTTCCATTATCTCCTTTGTTATTTAAAGTTAATTTTCTAACTTCAAAGTTTTCTTCTGATGATATTGAAACTTCCATCGAAGTTTCAATGTTGCCATCTTTTCTACTAAACTTCGCTTTATCTAGATTAAACTCAACTGAATACTTATCTCCAGGATCCTTACAAGGCTCAAAGGTTGAACTCCAATATTCATTTGAATTTAAGTTCTTTATATAGAAGAACATTCCACTATCATCACTTGTAGAATTTCCCTTCCATCTATAGAGCATAGTATCATTCTTTTTTGAATATCCATTTCCGTTTACTGTTAACATAGATGAATATTCACCATTGCTTAATAGTAATACTTGTGGACTGTCCTGATTTACTTTTTCAAATACTCTTGGAATTAAAACCTCTCCCTCAAAATATCTATTCTTAACAGAAAAATCCTCATTTCTTTCAAAGACAACATTTTGTGGAATTTTCTCTTTTAGTAAAAGTTCTGTAGATTTTATCTCAGGAAGATCATGAAATCTATTTATCAAAATATCATTGCATAGAATATTATCTAAAGCCATAAGTGACATTCCTAAATGGTGTACCATATAAGTTGCAACTTTATTGACCTTCTGTGGATAACTTGAGTTATCATAATTACTATCATCGTCATTATTCATGTGAATCCTACTGATTTCATCATTCTTATCCACATTATTCACATTATCAACATGCTTATCATTCATATAACTTGTATTTTTATCCTGTGTATTATCCACTATTTTTTCGTAGTTATCCACATAATCCTCATACTTATCCACATTTTGTGTATAATTTTTTCCATTTGTTGAAATATTCTGCTCAAGAAGATCACTTTTAGAAAGTGTCATTATGTACTTATCTTTCCTAGCTTTAGTATAATCTAAAGCTTCTATGAAACCATATCTTCCTAATGCTCCTAACTTTTCAAGTTCTTTAAGATTCTTAATTCCAGAATCTTTATCAAAAGAAATAGCCATTAATGTTGAATATGGAGATATTACAAGATCATCTTCAAGTCCTCTTTTAAGACCAAGTCCAGGTACTCCAAATGCCTTGTATTGATAATTTTCCGCTGCATCAAATTCATAAAATGCAGATTCTGATATTCCCCAAGGAGCTTTCTTTTGCTTAGCAAAGCTTTTTTGTGCCTTTATGACAGACTTATAAGTTTGACTGAGTAAAGTCTTAGGATAATTCCTCATTATTAATGATGGCATAAAATACTCAAACATAGTTCCACTCCAAGATACTAGTGAATGAGTATGGAATGCATTAGTCATGGAACGTCCTAGCTTAAACCAATGAGAATAAGGCACATCATTTTTAGCTATCGCGACAAAAGATGCTATTCTTGACTCAGATGCAAGCAAATCATAATAGGAGTTTCCAAGAGAATTTTCCTCTACATTATATCCAATGGAGAATAGTCCTCTAGTTTTATCATACAGAAAAGTAAAATCCATTTCTTCTGTTATTTTATCAATATCTTGTATTATATTATCTATTTTATCTATATAATTTTTGAAATTATTTATCTTTTCTCTAAATTTGCCTCTGAAACTATCCCCATTTTTTCTTCTATAATTCTCGCATCTGTGGATTAATTCAACAATATCTGGTACTCCTTCGAAAAACTCCTTACTATATAACTTTTCTATACCTTCAAAAATAAAGCTATAATAGTTAATCTTTTTTCTAACCTCACCTATAAGCTTATCAATCCAGTATCTTGCTTCTTCACTCTCAATTTTTAATTCACCTATACTATTTTGTTCTTCATCACTTAAGTTGTTTTCATTATTCATATTATCTTTTTCTGACTTAAGTTTCTGCTTTAAGCTAATTATCTGATCTGTTTCCTTTAAATCTTGAATTTTAAATAAAATTTCATTTAATACCTTTATATATTCTCCAATGTTGATATGGGAAGAAAATTTAAGTTTCAGATTAGGAGCTTCATCTTCAATTATTTTATAAATATCATTTAAAGATGTAACTTCCTTTACCCTTATAACTTTATTATGCTTAAGTTCTTCCATAGCCCTCTTTAGCACCCACAAATTACCTAGTAGATTTCCACTATCAACTGTTGATACATATCTAGGCCATAAAGGTTCTTTTGTTTTGGTATCATACCAATTTAGATAATGCCCATTCACCTTTTGAAGAGTTTTCATACTATTTAATACGAGTTCTATTCTATCAACAAACTCTGCCATGGTTATATACCCTAGGTCATATGCAGCAATGCTCGAAGTAATTCCCATACCTATATTAGTTGGAGATGTTCTATGTGCAACTCCCTTAAACGGCTTCTCTTGATAGTTATCTGGCGCTAGGTAGTTGTTTTCTTCATTAACAAAATCCTCATAATAAGCATATATTCTTCTAGAAATTTTTCTTAAGTATGTTTTTTCTTCATTCCTTAAAGTATTCTTCTTGTGCTCTTGACGTTTAATGCTTATGCTATAAGCGAGGTAAGGACTAACTATCCACAATGCAGCAACCACTACACTATAGGTAACTACTCCTAATGAACTATAAAATGATAAGTATAGTACAAGGAGACCCATTATAGGAGCGATCCACATTCTCTTTAAATAATTAATAAAATTATTCCTTGAGTTTTTTTCTACAAGTTCTGCTGACTGCCATTCTAAAAGGTTTTTCTTAGAAATCATCACTCTATATAGTGTTACTATTATAGCGTCAAGCATCAAAAAAGCTTGATAAGGAATGAAACTTACTATCAGCACTATCTGCTCTAGCGTTTTAAATGCTCCCATTAATTTATTTTTAGGTGTTACAACAAAATCTGTTACTACAAATACTAATGGAGTTATTAAAGCTAAGAAGGCAAGAAGTGCAACCTGACTTCTTCCAAATAGCACAGTTAGAGATAATATAAGAGCAAGAAGTAAATTAGGTGCTAATAAACTTCTTCTTAGATTATCAAATATCTTCCACTTATATAATAAATTTATTTTATTTGAAAATAACCATCCTATTAGCTGCCAGTCACCTCTAACCCATCTATGCAATCTTTTGCAGCTAGATTCATAAAATGCTGGATATCCATCAATAAATTCCACATCACTTAATAATCCGCATCTTGCAATGCCACCCTCAAGCAAATCATGACTTAAGACTGTATCATCTTTTATAGAATTACTTAACACTTTATAAAATTCATCTATACATATTATTCCTTTACCAGTAAAGGACCCTTCTCCAAATAAATCTTGATAAGTGTCAGAATAAGCAACGGAATATCCATCAACTCCTTCTTCTCCTCCAAATACTTTTGAAAAATAAGTTTGATTCTTAGCTTCTAGGCTAATGCTCACCTTAGGCTGCATTATTCCATATCCTCTTGCGACTCTATTGCCTTTTATATGAGGAATATTAAGAATATGGCTCATAGCCCCTACAAGTTTAAAAGCACTTTCCCTAGGCATGAAAGTATCTTCATCTAATGTAATTAGATACTTAACTTGTTTTAGTTCTTGAATATCCGAGCTAAAAACATTATAAGTATGATTCTTACCACCTCTAATAAGAGCCATAAATTCCAGTAACTTTCCACGTTTTCTTTCTCTGCCCATGAATACATTTTGTTTTTTATTATAAATTCTCTTTCTACTAAAGAAAAAGAATCTATTTTCACTAACTCCTTGGTCGTTTTTAAAGTCATCGGAATATTTCTCATTTAAATCTCTAGCATATTGAACTCCTGATTTAATTATCTCAACATCTTCTTGAGCAGTCTCATGCTCAAAATCATGAAAATCACTTAGCAAAGCAAAATAAATATTCTTATCCTTATTTCCGCAATATGCTACTTCTAATTTTTTCATAAGTTCTTTAACTTTCTCTTTAGAATTTACTATAGCCGGTATTACAACTACAGTTTTATTTTCTTTAGGAATTCCTGAACTAAAATTTAATTTTGGGATTAATCTAATATCAACAACTTTACCCACAGTATAATTCGTAAGTCCAATTATTATTTCGTTAACTGGAATTAATATTATAAGGAACGAAATCACGTATTGTACTAAAGTGTATCTAACTCCTAATAAACTGCTTATTAATAAAATAAGAAAACTTATCAAAAGTGTTCCAAAAATATTGCATGCTACATAAGTATTCGCAGATATAGTTGTTTTTATATTATTTCCATATTTCTTTAGCTCGTTTATTCCCTCATCAATTAAGTAATATCCAATATGGCATTTATAATTTTCTTCTTTATTACTTTTACTATTTCTTGCAAGTTCTAAAATATTACTAGCTAAAGTAATTTCGTCTGCGTTTGATATTCTAGCCATCTTTTCGAGCTTATGCCTATAATAATCCTTAGATTCAAAATCCATGCTATTATAAATATTCGCCGGATCATTTTTAAGTATTTTTTCAACAAAAGAAGTTTCTTCAAAGAATCTTCTCCAGCTTATTCCTTCAATTTTTCTAATAAAGGTTATGTATTCTCCAATATTTCTTTCTAAAACTTCTTCTCTTAAATCACTTCTAATATTATTTTTATCTAAATCAGAATTCACTTTCCATTTAGATTCTACAAGATCATTTATTCTTTGATCTTCTATAGAATTATCTCTTAATACACTAAAAAATTCTCTTAAAAATAAAGGTCCAATATTTTTTCCAACATTAATATTTCCCATTTTTTCTTCAAATTTATTGTTGTTAATTGCATCTATTATCTTTTCAGCTATATCTCTTCCTCTTATGATTTCTTTTTGAATATCAACAAGTTCATTAGTATACTTAGATAAATTTATTATTATAGCTATTTTAAGCATTAATGGGAATGCCCACAATTCTCCTGTAGTGAAAATCTTCTCTTTATTATTAAAATTTCCGTTTTCAATATCGCCTTGAAGTCCGTTTATATATGATATAAGTTTATCACAATCAATCTCATTTCCATTATTTATATAGTCCTTTGCTACTACAAAAATGCGCGGAATAAGTTCCTTATTTTCATTATCTTCATTTGCATGGTTATCTTTATTTCTGTTGTAATTAACATTACCTATAGAAGATAGTCTCTTAAAATAATCTATGGGCATCTCAATCTTTATCGCTTTGTACTCTTTTTCTATTAAGTATATATTATCAAGAAGCCATTCAGATGCCCCAAGCACTTTATATCCGTTCTTAGATAATTTGCTAAAGTACCTAAAATTTTCATGGATGCAAGAAAATCCATCAGCTAACTCTTTTAAAACATTCTTTCTTACTCCATAAGAATTATTTCTCCTCAAGTAAAAAACTCCCTTCTTACTATTGGTATATTCAAAAAAATAATAAGTTAATATGATAGTCTATTTGCCTTTATACTTTATAAACACAACTTCCCAAAAGTACCATACTATGAGAAAATCATACTTTTTATCTAAAGATAAATACAACATTTTGCATTATCGATTATTATTTTCTTTCATATACCTAACATTAATAACAATTACCCAACGGAGATATTTTTACCAAAATTATAAAAAGTATTCTTATATTCATAATCTATAAAAAAATAGCCATCTAAAGTTGCCATGTAGACAACCTTAGAATGGCTATTTATTAACGTTCATTAGATATTAGCTGATGCTTTAAAATTAACAGGTTATTAAGAAATCTGCACTTTAATAGATGCTTAGACATTTCCCATTATTAATTACTATTAAGATCTATTATTTGAAAAACTCAGTAAATGCTTTTATTGTATATTCATTATCCTTTACAGTCGCTAATTCTCTTATTGAATGCATACTTAATAGTGGAGCACCCATATCTATTACTGGTATATTTAATTTTGATGCAGTAATAGGTCCAATAGTTGTTCCCCCTCTTAAATCCGATCTATTTACAAATACTTGGCATGGAACTTCAGCTTTTTCACAGATTCCTTTGAAGACAGCACTTGCATAACTATCAGTTGAATAACTTCCACCTGCTGCAATTTTAAGTACAGGTCCCTTTCCAAGCATAGGCTTATTTGTAGGATCACATTTTTCAACATAGTTTGGATGTATTGCATGAGCTAAGTCTGCTGAAATCATGATTGAATTGCTTAATGCTCTCTTGAAACTTTCTCTATCTTTTTCAAGACCTAAAGTTATTCTCTCTAAAATATTTTCTAAAATTGATGAATTTGCACCTTGAGATGTCAAGCTTCCTATTTCCTCATTATCTAAAGCTACTAATACCTTCGTTGCTTTAATTTCATTGCTGCTTATTAAAGCTTTTAATCCTGCAAATACCATCCATAAATCATCTAGTCTTCCACATGATATAAACTCATCATTTAATCCAATTAGCATACCTTCTGCATACTCATATAAAAACAAATCGAAATCTAATATATCGCTAGAATCTACCTTTAAAGTTTCTGCTATTAAATTAATTAAATAGTTATCCTTTTCTAACTTATCTTCAACTATTGTAAGCATTGGTAAAGTATCTTTTTGCTTATTATATTCATAACCTTCATTCACGCTTCTATTCATATGTATTGCTAAGTTAGGAATAATTAAAACTGGCTTATTTACATCCAATAATTCAACTCTTGGACTGAATGGATTTTCTCCCTTTAAAGTTACTCTTCCTGCTATGCTTAAAGGTCTATCAAACCAAGTACTTAGTATTGGACCTCCATATACTTCAGTATTTAATTTAACATAATGTCCTTCAACTTTCATTTCTGGATTTGGCTTTATTCTAAATCCAGGTGAATCAGTATGTGCTCCTATTAATCTGAACCCATCTTTTTCAATGTCACCATTTCCTATTTCAAAGGCAATTAATGCAGAGTTATTTTTTATAATATAGTGTTTACCACCTTTTTTTAACTCCCATTTATCTTCTTCTTTAATTTCTGTATAACCTTGCTTATCTAAGATATTTTTAATTTCATAAGTACTTTGAAAAGCCGTCTTACCCTTATTTATAAAATCTAATAATTCTTGCGCATTATTCATATAGTTATTATCTCTCCCTACATAAATTAAATTTTTCTCGTAAAACATTAAACAATATTAAATTCACTTTTAATATTATATACCTTTTTAGAAAATAATGCATATTTTATATGTGTGATTATCTAGAAAATTTTATATTAGATAATACCTACATAGTAAATGCCATAACTACTTTTTCATCTTTTCCAAGCGTCACATCTCCTGAACAAAGTTCAACTATTTCTTCATCATCGTCACTTAAATTTATCTCGTTAATATCATTTTTATTCCTAGACTTTCTTTTGCTCTTATTGTTCTTCTTCTGCACAGAAATTGGTATACTTGACTTTGCATTAGTTACATTACTTTCGCAGGAACCTTTTTGAGTTTCTAAGCTGATATTCATATTAGCATTGTTGTTGGTGCAAATATTATTACTAGCTATCACATCTGCATTTCTAGTATTATCTATACATTCTATGTTTTCATTGTTATCTTTATTATTAGTAGAATCTGTACTAGCATTTATAGTATCATTATTCTGAGTTCTTTCAGCACTTATAGTATTACTATTACTATTCTTTTTATTACTATTTGCAAAGCTTTCATTTTCTGTATTACCTTTATTCACAAATTCAGAATCCATCCTATTAGAATTTTCATTATATTTATTATAATTGTTAATATTATTATCATCATTATTTTTTTCATTTATCTCTTTATTAGCAATCATAATACTCTTATCTTCGATTTTAGCAGTTTTATTTCTAACAATATGATCAATACTTTTATATCCACTACTTTTTGAATCAACACCTATTAGATTTTCTCTATCTTTAATTTTAGACTCATCTCTTTTGTGACTAGAATCATTTTCTTTTACTACATTATTCTTGATTTCAGTATTCTTATTTATTTTAATATTTTGATGCTTAGCAAAGTTTTTTACTTTATAGATTTTATCTTCACTAAACTCAATCATTTCTAAATCAATTAAAACTTTCATAGCTAATTTTACTCGTTCAATATCTCTATTAAATTCTATAGCAAGGGTTTCCATTGTGTATGGAATATTTCTAGACAAAAATAATTCTCCTTCTAAGTTTACCTTCCCAGCTAAAACAATAAGTCTAATCCAAATATACTGAACAAGGTCCCTTTCATCCATTGTATCTATTATTTTAGATTTAGTATCATCATACATATCAACTCGTAATTTAACAGATTTTCTTTCTTTCATTTTTAACACACTCCCATTTAAATTAATCTTCTATATGGAATATATGTATAAAAATGAACAGTTACATAATTTCTCTAAATTTTTTATATTTTTTCTAGAAATCATTTTATACCATGAGTAAAATACATCTAAATTTTAATTTAGATCTAATACATAAAATACTTTGACACAGCAAAATGGTAGGTAATCGTGAGCCAAAAAATTCCTACGCATCTGCCTCGCAAAATATATATTTCTGACGTTTTCAGAAGTTATCTATAGATTTAACTTTTTATAATTTCTTTGCAAAAAACGAAAATGAACGCCAGAATTTATAACATCCAAGCGTTCATTAATGTATTGCTTATTTATGTGAATTATTTTATAAATCTAAATTACATATTATTTATCTATACTTAAAATACATACTAAAACTTATATAAGATTATTTTTAGCAAGTTCTTCACGTAATTTTTCTAGATTCTTGCCTTCCATTGGGAATAATGGCATTCTAAGTGGTCCTACATTATATCCCATAATTCCTAATGCAGTCTTTACTGGGATTGGGTTTACTTCTATAAATAACGTATTAATAAGATCTAAATATTTTGTTTGAAGCTTACAGCTTTCTTCTACTTTTCCTTCAAAATATAAACTACAAATTTCATGAGACTCTTTTGGCATAATATTTGAAAAGACTGAAATAACGCCTTTTCCCCCAAGTGATAAGATCGGAACTATTTGATCATCATTTCCAGAATATATATTAAGTTCATCTTTGCATAGCGCTTTTATCTTTGCAATCGCTGAAAGATCTCCACTAGCTTCTTTTGTTGCAACTATACGTGGATGCTTAGCTAATTCTGCATATGTTTCAGGTGTTATATTAACTCCTGTTCTTGATGGTACATTATATAGAATTATTGGGATATTAACTCTATCCGCAATATAATTGTAATGTTTTATTAATCCAGTTTGAGTAGTTTTATTGTAATATGGTGTTACTAATAAAAGTGCATCTGCACCAACACTTTCAGCGTATTTTGATAGTTGAACAGCATAAACTGTATCGTTAGATCCTGTGCCCGCAATAACTGGTACTCTCTTATTTACATATTCTACTGTAAATCTAATAACTTCTCTGTGTTCTTCATCAGTCATAGTTGAAGACTCACCTGTAGTTCCTGCAATTACAATTGCATCTGTACCATTCTCTATATTAAAATCAATTAATTTTTTTAATTCAGAGAAATTAATTCCATCTTCTGTAAAAGGTGTAACAATTGCAACTGCTGCACCAGTAAATATAATATCCTTCATAAAAATTGCCCCCTCGAATATTTTCTATATAAATTATAACACAGTAAAGTGCTACTATAAACTTAGAATATATTTAAATTATAGATTGTATATTTATTAGTGTTGAATTGCTTAATTTCTTGAAAAAATACTTGATTAACTAAAAATATTTAATATAATAGATATAATGTCTATTGGTAATTTTTTATGATTGGAGTGTATATTATGCTTTTTGAACTTATAGTTAATAAATTTATTAAAGATAATTCTAATGTTAAAGATGATAAAGTGAGAAATTCTTATGGTATGCTTGGAGGCATAATTGGTATAATCGTAAATATCATTTTATTTATAATAAAGCTTTCTGTTGGACTAATAGTTTCTAGTATAGCTATTATGGCTGATGCTTTTAATAACCTTTCTGATGCAGCATCCTCTTTAATTACTATTTTAGGTTTTAAACTTTCAAATAAGCCAGCTGACAGAGAACACCCATTTGGTCATGGACGAATAGAATATCTTTCAGCGCTAATTGTTGCGTTCATGGTAATGGTAGTTGGTCTACAATTTATAAAATCTTCATTTGAAAGAATAGTTAATCCATCACCAGTTATTTTTGAATTAGTTTCATTTATTTTACTTATAGTATCAATATTTTTTAAGATTTGGCTGTCTAGATTTAATAAATTTGTTGGTGAAAAAATTAATTCCTCTGCATTAAAAGCTTCTTCTGCAGATGCCTTAGGCGATGTATTTACTACCACTTGTGTTGCTATTTCATTTTTAGCTTCAAAATTCACTTCCTTTCCTATAGATGGATATATAGGAATGTTTGTTGCATTATTCATTGTTTATGCCGGTTTCAATTTAGTTAAAGATACTATAAATCCACTTTTGGGGGAAGCGCCAGATCCAGAACTTGTTGAATCCATAGAAAGAATGGTTTTGTCTTACGATAACATCCTCGGCTCACATGATTTAATAGTTCACAATTATGGCCCTGGTAAATGTATGGCATCCATTCATGCTGAAATTCCTGGAAATATTAACGTTGTAGATATTCACGAAGTGATTGATAAAGCTGAAAGAGAAATTTCAAAAGCACTTAAGATTTACTTAGTTATCCACATCGATCCTATCTGCATTATTGAAGGCGAAGTCAAAGAAGCTTATGATGAAATTTTATCCATAATTGAAAAATATGATTATATAGAGTCAATACATGATTTTAGAGTAGTCGGTGAAGGTGATATTAAGAACTTAATTTTTGACGTTGTTATTGAACCATCAAAAAAACTTTCTATAACTGATACTGAACTTATAAATATAATATCTGAAGGAGTAAAGAAATATCATCCTTCTTATAACTGTGTCATTACTATAGACAAACACTACACATAGAAATACAGCCGTTATTTCAAACCAAGAAACTTCTAGTTTGAAATAACGGCTGCACTTTTTTATAGCTGTTGGCCATTTAGGACATATTTTTATTCTTAAAATTATAAGCATAAATAAAGTTAAAACCCTATTTGAATTTTTCAATTTATTATTCCTTTTTGCCTTGTCCTATTTGCTGTCCTTCTCATTGTTAATTGGATAAATTTGTGATATTCTTTTATTATTAAGTGCTATTAAAAGGAGGATATAATTTTGAAATGTCCACATTGTTCAGAAGAACTAGGAATAAATAATGTATGTATAAATCCTATATGTTCTTACTTCGGTACTACCATTAAAAATAATGAAAAAACTAATATAGATAATATTGAAAATAACTTAGATAGTAGAGTTAATGCTGATATTAAAGTAGATCATGTTGAAAATAACTCCAAATCTAATGATAACTTTAATCAAAACAAAGTCCATCACAATAGAAATAACTATGATAATAATCAGAATGCAAACAGATTTAAAAATATATATTCTATTCCTTACAACAAAAGCAACAATATTTCTCGAGACGAATTAGCTATTTTTATTGGAAATAATAGCAATTTCTATATTAACCACCTCAATAAATATAACGACAAACATAAATTCTTATCTTGGAACTGGCCCTGTTTTTTCTTCGGTTACTATTGGTTATTATACAGAAAGCTTTATGTTCCAGGAGCTGCTTTGATAATCTTAACCTTAGTATCTTCAGCAATTTTTCCAAAAGGAATACACTTATTTTTGCTACTTCTCATAAGAATTACATTAGCTTTATATGCAAATTTTATTTATCTTAATAATTGTGAACGTAAGATTAAAAACTTCAAAATGAATGTTATCAATATCCAAAATCTCAGCAATACTCAATATATAAATAAATTACGTAAAAAAGGCGGAGTTAGTTTAGCCGTACCATTAATTGTATTAGCTCTCCATATCATGTTTATAGTAATTTCACTTGGCATGTTGCTTGCAACTAGGATTACACCACATAAATTTTCTTCTCCTTCGTACTACTTTTAGCTTATTAAACTAAAAGTTTAAATACTTTAAAGTTAATACAACCTGATACGTATAATTTTCAGATAATTTTAATAAATTTTTCGAAGTAACAATTCTTATAGTTTCGGTGAATTCCAACTCTTAATTAGGTATCTATATAGATAATACAATCATAAACTATACTTAGACTATGAAATATCCTCCAACTAGAAATGAGTAATATACTTTTGTGGAATGTTTCATTGGTAATTTTGATGGATGTGATTCTTTGGCTATAAGTTGTTCCAAATGAGCTAGTTCAAAAAGTGAGAATCAAAAAGTGATGCTCCAAATTTTACATTTGGTAAGCAGAACTTTCCCTGTGGGCATTTTATATTTCGTTCTTCGAACTTTCCCTGTGAGCGCTTGTTCTTTGAGGCTAGCACTTTGGGTGCAACTTTATAGCCTTAGAATCCCCCATCGGAATTACCCGGAAACTGGAACAAAAGTATATTATTCATTTCGGCGAGCTATACGCATAAGTATGGATTATAATTGGTTTATCTATATTAAAATTTTAGGCGTTCACCATAATAACTAATAAAAATAGTTGTTATGGTGAACGCCTTGTTGTATAGTTAATTATAAAACTTTAGATAAAAAGTCTATTGTACGTGGGTTCTTAGGATTCTTAAATACTTCCTCTGGAGTTCCAGATTCTAATATTTTTCCTTCATCCATAAACAATATTCTATCTCCAACTTCTCTTGCAAATCCCATTTCGTGTGTAACAACTACCATTGTCATACCTTCCTTTGCAAGATCTTTCATAACATTTAGAACTTCTCCAACCATTTCAGGGTCTAAAGCAGATGTTGGTTCATCGAATAACATAACATCTGGCTGCATAGCTAAAGCTCTAGCTATTGCAATTCTTTGCTTTTGTCCACCTGATAATGATGATGGGTAAGCATTTATTTTATCTATCAAACCAACCTTATTTAATAAGTTTTCTGCTATATTTTTAGCTTCATCTTTAGAGATTCCTTTTACTTTAATAGGAGCTAGGCATATATTTTCGCATACTGTTTTATGAGGAAATAAATTAAATTGTTGGAATACCATCCCCATTTTTTCTCTCATCTTATCTATATTAGTTGCCTTTGATGTTATATCCTTATCTTCAAAAGTGATTTGTCCAGATGTAGGAGTTTCCAATAAGTTAAGACATCTTAAAAATGTACTTTTTCCTGATCCAGAAGGTCCAATTACAACTACAACTTCACCTTTGCTGATATGCTCATCTATTCCTTTTAACACCTTATTTTTTCCAAAGCTTTTATGTAAATCTTTAACGTATATCACTTGCTTTCATCCTCCTTTCAACATAACCTAAACATCTTGTCAAAGTGAAAGTTAAAACAAAGTAAACTACTGCTGCTACAATTATTGGTTCTAATCCTAAAGCTGTATTTCCTCTTACAATACTTGCATTGTACATAAGTTCTGCAACACCTATAACAGAAACCATTGATGATTCTTTTATTACAGAAATAAATTCATTTCCAAGAGCAGGTAATATATTCTTAAATGCTTGTGGGATTATAACATGAACCATTGCTAATCCTTGATTCATTCCTAAGCTTCTAGCTGCTTCCATTTGACCTTTGTCCACTGCTTCGATTCCAGCTCTTATTATTTCAGATATATATGCTGCTGAGTTTAATGCTAAAGCTATTGATCCAACAGTCATATCAGGCATATCTATTCCTATAAGTTTAGGTAACCCTATATAGATTATATAGATTTGAACTAGAAGTGGAGTACCTCTTACAAATTCTACATAAGCTGTTGCTATATAACTTATTGGTTTAAATTTTGAACGCCTTAAAAGAGTTAATGCAAGACCTAAGATTGTACCAAATAGCACTGCAAAAAATGCTAATACAATAGTAATTTCTGCACCTTTTAAATAATATTCAGAGTATTTTCCTAAAAATGTAAAATTCAATATTTTCCCTCCTAGTTCTTTATCTGATGTCTACCCACTGTAATACTCTCACAATATATGAAACTCCTCTTCCTAAAGTCAGATGAGTAAGCGATTCACACTAAATCATAGATTTAGGTTCCCTGCTTAAGTGATAGATAACAGTGACACGACCCTATATAAGTTCAACTAATATCCAGCTAAGGACTCCCCCAATCTGAATCAAGTTTCACTTAATAATACACATATAATAAAATAATCACTAATTTTTAATTATAAGACATTATCCGATAATTTTCAACTGTTGTTAATTTCCAATATAAAAATAATTTTAAATATATATATTGCAAAAATAATCCTTCATCATAATTCTAAAAATATTACAAGAATTTTAACCGTAATTGTGAATTGTGAAATGTACATTGTGAATTGTAACATATATATCTAATACTCAAAAAAATAACAAGCTATGATGTAAATATATTTTGCATCCCACTATACTGGTATCTATTACCCCATAGTTTCTATATGCTAAAACTTTCATTACTTAGTACAAGGTAACACTTTTCAGATGAAACTCTCTTTATCACCTGATTTCAGTTAAACTCATACCCACAAGGGGTACAAAGTGATTTTAAATAATTTTCATGAAGGAATAAATCGCATTATCTAAATTCACCTTGTCAATAACAAAATATATACTACATCTCTAACTCGTTATTTTCTATAGTATTTCTTAGTGTCAAACAATATTAGTCTACTAATTTATTTACATCTACTACAAATTGGTTTATCTTATCTTCATCTTTTAATCTCTTTATTGTCTTATTAACTTGCTCTAATAAATCAGTTGAACCTTTTTTCATAGCTACAGCGGATCCGCCGTTTGGATCTGTAACCTCTAATTTATCTGCAATTGCGATACCTTCGTTCTTTTCAACATTTATTTTTGCAACTGGCTGTTCAGCTAAAACCGCATCAACTTTATTGTTCTTTAAATCTAACATTAAATCAGTAACTTTGTCCAATGACTTAATATTTGCTGCATCGAAGTTATCCTTTGCTATACCTTCTTGTATTGAGCCTTTTTGTACTCCGATTTTCTTTCCTTTTAAATCTTCAATTTTAGTTATTCCAGATTCATCACCTGATCTAAGTACAAATCTATGTGTTGCATTATAATATATGTCTGAGAAATCTGCATTTTGTTTTCTTTCGTCTGTTGGAGTCATACCTGCAAATACCATATCTATTTTATCTGATTGAAGTGCTACTAGCAATCCATCAAAAGCCATATCTTTTATTTCAAGTTCTACTCCTAAATCTTTTGCCATTTCTTTTGCAATTTCAATATCAAATCCAACTATTTGATCTTTTCCATCTATTTCTTTATGGAATTCATATGGTGGATAATCTGCACTTGTTCCTATTACAAGCTTACCTTTTGATTTTATTGCCTGTAATGCAGAAGCATTACTGCTTGTGTTTTCTTTGTTTCCTTTAGTGCTGTTTCCACAGCCTACCATACCTATTGCAATAACCGATGCTGCTGCAATAGCAACTAATTTTTTTACTATACCAACTTTCATTATTAATACCTCCAAAACTTTTCTCTACTAACGATAGCATAATTATACACACTTTTTTATATTTACTCAATAGAAATATGATAAAAAGTTTAATTATTATTCATTAAAATTAAATTTATCCTCATTACTTATTATATATTTAAATATGTATTTTATGTATTGGAAATAGTTATATTTATTAGTATTATAAGGCTTATAAGCTTGCTTTAAGCGTTTTTTAACCATTTTAAAATTATAAAAAAATTTTATTTAGTATTTCCATAATTTAAAATTCACAAAAAATTATGAAATTTTATTCTCATTAAATTTATATTATAATTTTTCACTTTGCATACTTTATGAAAAATTATTCACATAATAAAAGCGGCACCATCATAAATATCATATTATCGGTGCCGCCTACTTATTATTTAAAATTGCTATCTAGTTTAGTATATAAGTTCCAGATAGAATAACTCATTCTATATAAAATTATTTGCTTTATATAGCCTTATGGCTTAAGATAGTAAGCCCTGAAAGTTAGGTTTTTATAATATAATTATATTAAATACTTAACTGCAGATAACCTGTGCAACGCCCTGGTACACATTATATATTTAACTAACGGTTCGATCTCTTCACTTTCTACTATTATAACTCCATCAAATTCTAATCCTTTTGCCAAATAAGCTGGTAGAAGTACTTTTCCACCCTTATACATAATATCATCATTATCTAAACTTTGAATATTTATCTTTTCTTTAATAACATGAGAGAATTTATTCAATTCATTTTTATCCTTAAAAATTACTGCAATATTCTCGTATCCCTCTTCTTCATAATCTTCAATTAATGATATTATTGTATCAACAAATTCCTCATTATTAGAAACTTCTTCTTCAATGACAGCTTCTCCTTTTCTAACCAAAGGAACAATCTTATCTTTATCCAAGAATTTATTTGAATATTCCATTATCTCTTGAGTTGATCTGTAACTCTTATTTAGCTCATACTTTGTAATTTCCACATTAAGATCTTTAAATACATCATCAAGGTGAAGCATTGCAGGTTCTTCGCTAGTTGTTATTAATCTCTGATTTGAATCACCAACAATTGTATAGCTCTTACACCCTGTCATTTCTTTAATTATTTCAAATTGAATGAAACTATAATCTTGTGCTTCATCAATTACAATATGCTTTATCTCATTTTTTACTTTTATCCCTTTTAACTTAATCATTAAATACAGTATTCCAGATAAATCCATATAACTTAGTCTTTCTTTATTTTCATTTAAAGCTTCTTTATTAAGATTATCTAATTCATTAATATAGTCTTTATCATTATCTAAATTAATAATTCTCTTATAAATATCTATTACTGGTTCGTACTTAATCCAAGTATCTAGTTCATCACGAGATTTCATAACCGCTCTTACAATTTCTCTTATCTTAATTCTTTTTAAATATTCTAGATTATTTTTTTCTATTTCAAGTTCCTTCTCTGATAAGCTGCTAATTTTTTCTTTAAACTCAGCATTTATCTTATAAACTTCTTCATCTCTCTTATCTTTTATTTTAGATATTAGTATTCTTTTTATTTTCTCACTTCTTCTAAACAAAGGCATATCCTTATAATAATTTGTAAACAGCTCCTCTATCTCTTTAGTTGTAACAATCTCTTCTTTCATAAATCGAATTGGTTGTATCTTAAAATATTCCTTATTTAAAATTTCTAAATTAGAATTTAATAAATCAACAAATGCCTTGGAACTCTTATATCTATATTCTTCTAAAGTATCTTCTTTTCCATTCATAGCATCTTCAATATAGCTACCGAAGCTCTTTATATTTTCATATTTTAAATTAATTTCTTTCTTCGCAAAATTTTCAAAGGTTGTTTGCTTAATATTACTTTCTCCAAGTGAAGGCAATACTTGAGCTATATAATCCATAAAAACATCATTAGGTCCAAAGATTAGTACCTTATCTCCAAATTGTTTTCTAAAATTGTATAGTAAGTATGATATTCTATGAAGTGCGATAGTTGTCTTTCCAGAACCAGCAACCCCATTTACAACGACTATTTTATTTCTATCCTCTCTTATGATCTCATCTTGTTCCTTTTGAATAGTCATTACTATATCTTTCAATTTATCTGATGAATTATCTGTTAGAACCATTTGTAGTATTTCATCTTTAACATCTATTGCTGAATCAAATACTCCCTTTAACTGGCCTTTCTTAATTACAAGTTGCTTTCTCGATAATATGTCTACTTCTACTTCTCCTGAAGGTGGATTATAACTTGATTTACCAAGAGTTCCTTTATAAAAAAGTGATGCAATAGGTGCTCTCCAATCAACAATTAATGGTTCAAAACTATTTTCTAGCGTCAATCCATATCTACCCACATACATATCTTCTGGAATGTCTTCTCCTTCTTTAAATGAAACCTTTCCGAAATAAGGTATTTCCTTAAGCTTTGTAAATTCCATAAGCCTTTTGTCAATTGTTCTATAAGCTTCTTCCTTTACATAATTTTCGTGATCAAAATAATCTATAATCTGGTCTTCATCATCTTTATATTCCTCAACGTATTTTTTTCTAGCCTCAAGGATATAGTTTGTGACATTCTTTCTTTTTTCTAAATACTTTAAAATTTCTTTATTTAGAATTTCTAAGATTTCACTTAACTTTTCCTCTTCTCTTATAAAATCTACTTGTTTGCTCAATATTGTGACCCCCTTAGATCAATAGGCAGTTAATTCATCACCTTGAATTATTATATAAGGCGATTAACTACCAATAACTAATCTTTTATTTCTTCCTGTGAAATATTATTATACCCTTATGCCAATATTTTCACACAAATTCCATGAATTTTGTATTGTTAATTATACATTTAAACTATAAAATGCACAATGTATGGCTAAAAACTCTTTTTAGGTTTTATTCCTCCACTGTGCATTAAATACTATATTTACATTTTTATAGTTCTCTATTTCTAAAATATTATTTTATGAAGAGCCGATGGCTTTTCTTCATTAACTTATCACTTGAAACTTGCCACTAATGTCAACTTGTTTCTTTAAATATTATCAGTTTCAGAATTCTTTTTATCAGATTCCTCTTCTTTAGATATAAATCTATCATCATTAATATTTTCAGCTGCGCCCTCTGCCTTAGCATCACTTTCCATAATTACAGATGTTTGATTACTTGTTATTAATTCTGATCTACCTAAATCTCGAAAATCTCTTTGTGAATTTTCAGGCTTATCATCTATAACAATATCTAAAGCATGCTTTTTAGCTCTTCTTTCTGCTAACTCTTTTACTCTCTTTTCGTTCTCTGATTTTTCCTTTTCTTTTTCTTCCTTCATTTCAGGATATTTTTCATAGACTAAATCAAAGAATTCTTCTCCAAATATTGTTTCTTTCTCTAAAAGTACTTCTGAAATTTTATCTAATAAATCTCTATTATCTCTAAGAATTTGTCTAGCATTTGCATGAGCCTGCTTTATTATTCTTAGTGTTTCTTCATCTAAAATAGTCGAAGTCTCTTCGCTACAGTTTCTAACAGCTCTACCATCTAAATATCTATTTTGCACTGATTCTAGAGCCATCATATCAAATCTATCACTCATTCCGTAAATAGAAACCATGCTTCTAGCTTGTTGAGTTGCTCTTTCTATATCATTTGAAGCTCCTGTAGAAACTAAATCAAATACTTCCTCTTCAGCAGATCTACCACCAAGCATTACAGTAATTTGATTTATTAATTCTTCTCTAGATGTCAAATATTTTTCTTCTTCTGGTAATTGCATAGTATAACCTAATGCTCCCATAGTTCTAGGTACTATTGTTATTTTATGTACAGGATCTGCTCCTTTAAGCATCGCTGCAACAAGTGCATGCCCAACTTCATGGAATGCAACAACTTCTCTTTCCTTAGGTGATAGAATTCTATCTTTCTTTTCTTTACCTGCAATTATAACCTCAACGGCTTCTCTTAAGTCCTCTTGAAGAACTGTTTTTCTTCTTCTTCTTACAGCTCTTAAAGCACCTTCATTAATGATATTCGCAAGATCGGCCCCTACAGCACCTGGAGTACTCTTAGCTATTTCAGCTAAATCCACATCAGGTCCTAGCATTACATTCTTTGCATGAACATGAAGTATAGCTTCTCTTCCTTTAAAGTCTGGCCTATCAACTATAACTCTTCTATCAAATCTACCTGGTCTTAAAAGAGCCTTATCAAGTATTTCTGGTCTATTTGTAGCTCCAAGTAAAACTACACCTTTAGATGAATCAAATCCATCCATTTCAGAAAGTAATTGATTTAAAGTTTGTTCTCTTTCATCGTTACTTTGCATTTGATTATCTCTGCTCTTACCAATTGCATCAATTTCATCTATAAAAATAATACATGGAGCTTTAGCTACTGCATCTTTGAATAATTCTCTTACTCTTGATGCTCCAACTCCAACGAACATTTCAACAAAACTTGAACCTGAAAGCGAGAAAAATGGGACTCTTGCTTCTCCTGCAACTGCTTTTGCAATAAGAGTCTTTCCTGTTCCCGGAGGTCCTACAAGTAAAACACCTTTAGGTAATTTAGCTCCAATTTCAGTATATTTAGCTGGCGCATTTAAGAAATCTATTACTTCTTTTAAGGATTCTTTAGCTTCTTCCTGACCTGCCACATCATCAAAAGTCACTTTTATTTCACTTTCCATGTAGACCTTAGCGTTATTTTTACCGATGCCCATGACACCGCCTCCGCCTCCGCCCATCTTAGAGAATAAAAATCTCCACATGAAGAATATAAGAACCATAGGCAATATCCAAGTAAGGAGAATATTCATCATTGGTGATTCTTTAGGATTTTTACCTGTAAAATCAATACCAGCTGCATTAAGCTTAGTTATTAATGTTTCATCCTTTACATTTGCTGTATACAAAGTTTTTCCTTTGTACTCTTCATTATCTTCACTTGGCGTTATTAATAAGTTTTCTGTAGTTATAGTAACTTTAGAGATCTCTTTATTATCAAGCAATCTTAGAAATTCGTTATAAGTAATCTCTTTTGTTGTAGCTTCTTCTCTTGCATAATTAAACGCCATCAAAAATGCAAAAGCTATTAAAAAATAAGTAATTGCTATAGTAAAAGAATTCTTATTTTTGTTATTCTTTTTATTACCATTATTATTATTCTGCATCTAATCACCTTCCCATTATATTTATTAATCATTATGTCCAATACTGTACTACTTTTATATTCATCAATTTCCTATATAAGTAACACAATTTCAGACAATATAGCATTTCATTTACCTTTTCACCTTTGTTACAAGTTAGGCTAAATATCAAACTTAATTATATCTGAATTGATTTTAAATTTATATTTTATTAATATTCATAAATCAGCTCATTCTTCCCACATATCTTTCATCTTATTATCTATTTGTTTTTTGCGAATTTCTGTGGACTTTTTATCTACTTTAAAATATTTATTATCTATATTAATTAAAATATCTCCTTCTTTAAAATCCCCTGTAACATTCCTAATAGATATTTTATCTATATCCCCATTTTCCTTTTCAATTATAACATAATTTCCTTCTACTCTATCTATTATATACTTTTCACTCACTTAGCATCCTCTTTTCACAGTATAAATTAATTCCAAGAATAGTGAATAGCTTACTTAGAGAGCGAACGCAAGTAAGTTTTCCTCTAATCACCTAAATTATACAGTATATCTATGAAAATATCACCAATAACTCTTAGTAATCACTAAAAAATAACAAGTGAGCTTGCTAGTCTATCTTGCACCATATTATATTCTTAAGTCTTACTATTAATTTAAGCTTCCAAAATCTTTAAATGGATAGAATTTTAATACAGCTCTTCCTTCTATATTTGAGGCATCTATATATGGATTAATCCATCTTCTTGCATCATTTGATCGGCTCCTATTATCTCCTAAAAAGAAAAACTTATTTTCAGGCACATCGAAAACCCCATCAAAATTTTCATTATTTTTTACATAATCTTCTTTAATATCTGATCCATTTACAGTAACAGTACCGCTGTGTATTTCAATGTGATCTCCCGGAAGACCTATAACTCTTTTTATAAGAACCTCATCAAGTTCCTTTGAATAGAATACTGCTATATCTCCTCTATTAATCCTACTAGTGTCATAAATTCTAGTTACTATTAATTTATCACCAATATTTAAAGTAGGAACCATTGATTCACTAGGTATATATACGGTGTAAATCAAAAATTTATTTATTAAAAAAGCCATTCCTATAGCTGCTATTATAGGAATTATCCACTCTCTAAAGAAAGTGCTTTCAAACGAAAAACTTCCTATAATATTTTTATTAGATAGCAATTCTTTATTCTTTTTTTTGTCTAATTTTTTCTTTAGAAAATCGTTATCTGACCTATTAGTGATGTTATCAGAACAATTTAAATCTATGTCCTTTGATTCCATTACATAATCATTTTCATTCATTAAATGTTCTCCCTTTTGCAAGATTCGTTTATCTTATACCACATACTAAGTATTATTCACACTTTGTAAAAAATTTAACTCATATTATTTTAATATCTCAAAATCTTTTATAGGATAATACTTTATTTGAGCCTTTCCTTCTATATATGATTCATCAACGTAAGGATCTTTCCAATACCTAGAATCATCTGAGTTAGCTCTATTATCACCTAAGAAGAAATACTTATTGTCTGGTACTTTGAAATCTCCATTATATATCTCGTTATTTTTCACATAGTCTTCCTTGAGCTCCTGACCGTTTCTATAAACAACACCATTTTTAATTTCTATTGTATCTCCCGGAAGTCCTATTAATCTTTTTATTAAAATCTCACCCTTAAATTCGTCATTTTTAAATAATACAATATCTCCTTCTTTTAAATTTTTAGGATTATGCACCCTAGTTACTATCAATCTATCTTTAACTTCTAATGTTGGAATCATAGATCCACTTGTAATCCAAACACCGTATCCCACAAAATTCCATACAAGAAGCGCTATGCAAAGAACAACTGCAATATCAATTATCCATTCATTTAATATGGACTTCTTTTTTTCTTTTTTATCTGCTACAATTTCATCTTCGTTATTTTCTGCCACAATATTACCTCCATGTCCCATATTACACATAATTTTTCATTAATACCCCATTTTTTCATAATCCTTAATTATATAAATCATTTCACTTAAAAAATTCTTGGTTGCGCTTCGCGCTTTTTTCTAATGTGCATATTTTAATATGCTATATTAGTATAACATATTTTACTATCTAAAATATTTATAAGATGTTAATTTTATAACAAAAATATGCACCAATCTTAAAAATTAGTGCATAATCCTTTTAGGAAATCTATATAATTTAAATTCTTACTTAAACATATTCAAATACTTATATCTATTCAACATCATTCTTTAATAGATCATCATAGGATTCTCTTTTGCAAATAAGTCTTGTTTTATTATCTTTAACCATTACAACCGCTGGCTTTGGTATTCTATTATAATTGCTTGACATAGAATAACCATATGCTCCTGTAGTCATTATTGCTAGAATATCTCCGCTTTTAACTTCTGGAATTTTAATATTTTCTAATAATATATCTCCCGATTCACAGCACTTTCCTGATATTGTAACTGTTTCTTCTCTATCTCCTTCAACTCTACTTGCAAGAATACATTCATATTCTGCATTATAAAGAGCCGGTCTTATATTATCAGTCATTCCACCGTCTACTGATACATATTTTCTAACACTCGGAATTTCCTTGACTGATCCTACAGTATATAAAGTTGTTCCTGCATTAGCTACAATACTTCTTCCTGGCTCTATTGTAAGAATTGGCCTTTCTTGACCTGTTCTCCCACACACTTCATCAACTTTATTAATTATTGTGCTGCAATATTCTTCAGTACTTCTTGGCTCGTCTCCCTCAGTATAGTATATACCAAAGCCTCCGCCAAAATCTACTTCATTTATTAGGTAACCTAGGTTTTCCTTTGTATTTCTCACAAGTTCTAACATTATTTCAACAGCATCTTCATATGGCTCTAAGTCAAATATTTGCGAACCTATATGACAATGTATTCCTGCAAGATTTATATTCTCTAAACTTATAGCTTTTTTAATAGCATCTTCTATTACAGTACCAACTGGAGCAAAGCCAAATTTTGAATCTATTTGTCCAGTCTTTATATAATCATGAGTATGCGCTTCAATACCTGGTGTTATTCTTAAATAAACATTTTGTACCTTATTATATTCTTTAGCTATATCATTTAATGCGTCTATTTCGTAATAATTATCTACTACAAAATTACCTACACCTAGTCTTACGCCAAGTTCAATCTCAGATAGAGTCTTATTATTTCCATGGAACATAACTTTTTCAAGTGGAAATTCAGACTTATATGCAGTGTATAATTCCCCCCCAGATACAACATCAAGACACATATTCTCTTCCTTCAATAATTTACACATTTGAAGTGTCAAAAATGCTTTTCCTGCAAAAGCTACTCTATTATTATTCTCTTCGCACTTGAAATATTTTCTATAATCCCTACAGTATTCTCTTATTAAATCTTCATCAAATACATATAACGGACTCCCATATTCTCTCACTAAATTTTTAGCACTGATGCCTCCAATCATTAATTGATTGTCTTCTACTTTCATTGTTCCAAACAACTTCATTTGATTAACCCCCAAATTATATTTTATTAGCTATTGCTTCATTGATTAAAATAAATCACAACACCAATTTCAATAAAAAATATCCGTTTTTTGCATTAACTCCGGATTATTGCTGTTGTATTAACTAATAATTATAATAAAAAACAAACGCCACAGAGTATATCTGTGACGAGTGGTAGATCTTTACGCTAAATTTATGCACAATATTTTCATTAATTATCAATTCTTCGCAAAAGATTAATAAATGAATTTGAACGTCTATACTAACAAAATCATTATTATTCTTTTCAAACTGTTAATTTATAACTGAAAAAAGTACCTTGTAGCTCAACACTCTTCGTGACAGTTATTCACATATTCTATGAATACCCAGAAAAAGATTATCGCATAATAATCTATTTTCTTCGGCTGTAATACCTTTTAGTATAAATCAACGTTTGCCAACTCCTCATACCTACTATTTATTGCAGCACCTCTACCCCAGGTCATGTTATATATTATATTATTAGAATTCATTAATATTTTAATATTAATGACATTATAAATCATTATCTGCACAATATCATTTTATTAAACTGTTACAAATATGATACCATAAATTAAACTTAAAGCAATACTTTTTTAACTTTAAATTAATGGTATAAAACCCAAGCTTATTAAGTTCTTATTCTTTCCTATACTCATCCATAAGATCTCCCATAATACTTGCTGATGTTGGTGGCGTAAAAGTTATAGCATTTGCTCCAGCTTGAATTGTCTCTTTAATTGACTCTTCAGTTGGTCCTCCAGTTGCTATTATAGGAAACTCTGGAAATCTCTTTCTGATATTTCTGACTATATTAGCGGTATTTCTTCCACCTGAAACATTAAGTATTGTAGCTCCAGCTTCAATCCTTTTAGCAATATCTTCATCTTCAGAAATGACCGTTACTATTACTGGTATATCTATTGTTGACCTAATCTTATTAACAATTTCATTACTCGTAGGTGCATTTACAACAACTCCCATAGCACCTTTGAATTCTGCATCCATAGCTAAATTCACAACTCTTTTTCCTTGTGTTATTCCTCCGCCTACGCCACAAAAAACCGGAACATCAGCGGCCATAACAAGTGCCTGTGTTATTACAGGCTGTGGCGTAAATGGATATACCGCAATAATTGCATCAGCATTGCTATTTCTTATTAATGCTACATCTGTACTAAATAGCAATGATTTTATTCTCTTCCCAAAAATTTTAATTCCACCACAATTTCTTATAACTGCCGGAACCTCAATTACATGATTCCTAAGCGTACCCTTTATTTGAGGAATATATTTAACATCTTTATTGGTCATAATTTTTATCCCCTCCCCATTAACTATCGGTTAGATTTTTATAATAAATTTCTCTAGTTATACATTTTTCTTTTATTGTCTTTATAGTTATACTTTCCTATAAATTAAACCTCTATTAAAAATTTTCTAAATTAAAATTATCTTTCGCATATATACTTATAATTATAATATTTTTAAAATAAATCACTTATCTTCATACAATATGTTAAATTCCATTAATTACTATTTATATTATACTACTTTCTCGTATTTCTTAAAGTTAAATTTTATTTATCCACAATATCCACAGTTTTTATCCACAAATATGTGCATATTGTTTATAAATACATATCATTAAATTTCTCAACGAAAAATTGTTAGGAAAGACTTTCTACAAATTTCTCTCTCTATAATCAATTATCTCCATATTTATTGAAATCAAGTCCATAATTAATTCTAAAACATTCATAAAGAACTAATTGAATATCATATTTGACAATTAAGTTATCCACAGATTTTATACTATTATCCACAGTATAAACAAGCCTTATATTTACAAGGCTAAGCCTTAGTTTTATTTTATATCATTTAAGTTTGTCCACAAGTTTATTCACAAAACTTCTTGTTGACGCGTATAATTACAAAATTCGATTTTATAATTAATCATATTTATGTGGATAATAATAGCACTACCAATAAAATACTATGGGCATACTTAAGAATTTCTTAATACTTTGTTAATTTCTAAGTTACAACACCTTAATAAAACATTAAAGTATAAAGTAATATCTTGTGATCTTTTCATTCCTATCATATACTTTTAATCAGGAAATATATTCTGAAGTTAGGTAAAAGGAGATTTATTGTAATGACCCAAAATGAATTTTTCAACATTTTAATGGATGGTTTAAAAGACTTTCCTGAAATAAAGCTGCAAGATATTATTTCTTATTATGAAAATTACTTTAAAACTAGATTAACTATTGGAAGAACAGAAGACGATATAGCAAAGGAATTAGGTGATCCTAATTTAATAGTTAATAAACTTAGAAATGAACATTTGCATATTACCATTACCTTAGATAATTTAACTAATAATGCGAGCACTGAAACTAGCGACGAGATTTCTAACATAGATGCCACTGATATGAGCACTGATAATAAACATATCAATGCATGTCACAATTTTAAAACTGATAAAAAGTTCAGTAATATCTATTCAGAAAACAAGAACGATTTAAAAACTGATTCCAACTTTAATGATTTTAAGTCTAATAATTCTTATGCTTCAAATGATTGTTTTTATGACCTTCATAATGAAAATATATCACTTGATATTCAAAAAAGCAATTATAAATGTGCTGAATTAAAAGAATCAAAATATAATATCAATAATGAGAATAACTTTAAACGCAGTAATCATATTTCCTTCATCTCAGAATTTAATTTTAATATGCGTCAAATAATGAGTATTTTTAATAATAAATCTAAAAATAAGATTTCTAACTTCAATATAAATATTATCTTAAAATTTTTTATTGTAATCTTATCTTTAGTAATATTCTTTCCAGTTATAACTGGTGTTATTGGCTGCTTTATCGGACTCTTGGGAATAGCAATAAGTATTTTTATCGCTAGTATTGGAGTATTAATTGGTGGAACTTTTACAAACTTTTTTACGCTACCTAATATTCCGGCATTTGTCTCGAATTTTCCATACCCGGTAATAGTACTATTTTCTTTCGGTTCAATCTCATTATCACTGCTTTTAATGATTATATTTTTCTATCTCTGCAAATTTCTCATATTAATTTTGGCTAAAACATATAAGTTCTTAAAGTTTAAAGGTGGGGCGTCGCTATGAAAAAGAAATTCATTTCTTCTAATATGAAGATATTTATGTTAATACTATTACTTCTATCCATTACATTTTATACTTCTGGATGCATTGCTCTAGTTCAAAGTGGCTACAAACTTTCTAACTACGCCGATGAACTTCATCTAAGCCCCAGTGCCTTTGAACATAATTTGAATTTTAACAATTTCAACTTGGATTTTAATACTTCATATCTGTCTAAAGATTATGTCCTAAATGACAATGTCAACGAGATCGACTTCAGCTTAAACTCGCAAGATATTAAAGTCGTTGATTATGATGGTGATGATTTAAAAGTTCAAATCAAAAGCAACAATAATATTTCTAATGACTTGTATGAAATTGAAAGTGGTAATAGATTAGCTTTTAACGCTAGATATGATACTCCAAGTGACGCAAGTATTTCAGTAAGTATACCTTATAATTTTAAAGATAAGAGCACTTTAAAAATAACCACAAGCAGCGGCGATATAAATATTTCTAGCTTATCATTAAATACACTTAATCTTTCATCTACTAGTGGATCTATAGCTCTTTCAGATTCATTTTTAAATTATTTAGACTTAAATAGTTCCAACGGAAATATAACCTTTGATAACATAGAAACATCAACTGAAACCAAACTATCTTCTTCTTCTGGTGATATTATTGGAAATGGTAACTTAGGAAGTATAAATGGAAATACTTTATCTGGAGATATCAATTTGAGAATGATTAATTCCTTGAACAATATGTCTTTAAGCTCTCATTCTGGATCCATACACTTATCTATACCAGAAGGCTCAGGCTATAAAATAAACTACGAAACGAAATCTGGAAGCTTAAATTCTCCTAACGATAAATTATCTTCCGGCGATGAAAGTTCTCTTATAAATATTACTACTGAAAGTGGAAATCTTAATATAAAGTAAAATTTTAATGCACAATGACAATCTTATACTAATTGTTCATTGTGCATTATATTATATATCCTATAGTTTGAACTTTGAAATAATACTGCTTAGTTCTTCTGCCTTAATAGCTTCCTTACTTATTGTTTCAACTACTTGTTTCATAGCAGTTGATGTATCGTCTATTCCCTGTTGTATGCTATATGTACTACCGGAAACCTCCTCAGAATTTTTTGCAGTATTTGATATAGCTGCACTAACCTGTTCAATTGATGCATTTACATGTTCAGACATCTCGGCTATCTTTTTAGACATTGCACTTACAAACTCACCATCTTTAGTATATTGTAAAGCGATACTTCCGTATCCTTCTAAATCTTCTTTTACATTAGTTTTAATAAAACCAATTATTTCTTTACTATTCTCTGAAAGATTATTAAATGCTTTTTCTACTCTTTCTATAGTATTTTGTATAGTAATTACAGATGATGCTGACTCCTCTGCAAGCTTTCTCACTTCCTCCGCAACAACTGCAAACCCCTTACCTGATTCACCCGCTCTAGCAGCCTCAATTGCTGCATTCAATGCTAACAAATTAGTTTGCTCTGCTATACTAGCTATTGAGTCCGCCATTACTTTTATCTCTTCTACTACCTTTGATTCTTCTATTGCTTTCTTTATATGTTCTTCCTTTTGGCTATATACAAGTGCTGTATTTTCAATTGCTCTTTTGCTATTTTTTTCTACAGCCTTAGCTCTTTCCTTTATACCATTTGAATTATCATTACCTTTTTCCGCTTGTGCTTCTAATTCGTCCATATTGGCATTTACTTGTTGAATTGATGCATATACTTCTTCAACATTGCTACTATTATCTTGTGTTTTTGAATCGATTTTTTCAAACTCTAGATTTATATTTTCCAAACTACTTGATATTTCTTGAACAACAGCAGATGCTTCTTCACTTAAAGCAGACACATTTGTTGCGTTATCTGCACATACTTCTATCATATGCCTTAAATTATCTTGAGCTTTATTTAGAGCTTGTCCTATAAACCCAAATTCATCTTTTCTTGTAATTGTAATATTAGTTGAAATATCATATTCGCTCATTCGTTCTGCTAACTGCTTTATTTTATGTAGTGGTGTAATTATTTTTCCTAATGTAGTAACTACAAATATAACTCCTAATATAATGGCAATTCCTACTGCTATAGCTGTAAGCGTTGTGCTAGTCTTTATGCCTATTCCTATCCCAATTCCAACTAATACCATTATGAAATATCCAGAGAAAATTTTTACCCCAACAGACTGTAATAAACTAATTTTTTTGTCTTCGTTCATATAAAACACCCCTTCTTTCTACTTTGTCATCTAATTAATACTTATACTTAATTTTATTAAAATCATATATACTTTGATTTTTAACGACTATAATTACCTAATGCCCAAAAGATTCTCTGAACATAGTCAATACTACTGGTTAATCAATATAATCTTATATTAATCTATAGTAACTATGCTACACTGTAATCGTTCTACCATATTTCAATAATTAATGTAAAATTTCTACTTTTTTGTACACCTATTAGCATATCATGCGCTTTTTTCATTTTCAACCATATTGATTAAAGTTTAACGTTAATTTAAGTTTCAATAAACTTAAATTAATATTGCAACATATAATATAATTTCTAAGCGTTCACTAAGATACATATTATATTTTAGAAATAACTTTATATATTGAAATTCACAATGCACATTGCACAATTCACAATTTCGGGTAAAACTTTTGTAATATTTTTAGAATTATGATGAAGGTTTATTTTTGAAACATATATACATAAATCTTACAAGTTGAGTTCCAAATTAAAACTAAAATTATGTAAATTTAATTGTAATATATTCCTAAATAAATCACTGTGTTATTAATTATTATTACAAAATGTGATAAACTATATATATCAATCAAATTGAATGCACTTTCAAAAATTAGAATAAAATTTAAATGTAAATCGGGGGGCTAGAAATGATATCAAATAAAATGAAATCTCTTGTTGCAAATAATTCCATTATAAGAGCTATGTTTGAAGAAGGAAAAAGATTATCAGAAATATATGGTGAAGAAAATGTTTTTGATTATAGTATAGGGAATCCAAATGTTGAACCTCCAAGTAAAGTAAAGGAAGTTATCTTTGAAATTTTAAATGAAGAAACGCCAAATTTAGTACATGGTTATATGAATAATTCTGGCTATGAGGATGTTAGAACGAGTATAAGTGATTTTATAAACAGAAAACATAACTTAGAACTTTCTAAAGATAATATTGTTATGACTTGTGGGGCTGCAGGTGGATTAAATATAATTCTAAAATCTATATTAAATCCAGATGACGAGGTTATTACTTTTTCTCCTTACTTTGGGGAATACGGGAACTATGTAAAAAACTTTGATGGCAAGCTAGTGACTTGTCCTACAAATACTGAAACTTTTGAACCTGACTTAAAGGCTTTAAGTGAAGTTATTACTTCTAGAACAAAAGCTTTAATAATAAACAATCCAAACAATCCTACTGGTGTTATTTACTCAGAAAAAGTAATAAAAGACTTAGCAACGTTACTTAATAATAAGCAAGAAGAATTTAATACATCAATATATTTAATCTCTGATGAACCATATAGAGAAATTGTTTATGATGATATTGAAGTCCCTTGTATCTTAAAATATTATAATAATACTTTTATTGGATACTCTTATAGTAAATCTTTATCTTTGCCTGGTGAACGTATTGGTTATGTAGTTGCTAACTCATCTATGGCTGATTTTACAGATATGATGGCTTCACTAAATATTGCAACTAGAATTTTAGGCTTTGTAAATGCTCCTTCTTTATTCCAAAGAGTAATTGCAAAATCCTTAGATGCTGAAGTGGATGTAAATATTTATAAGAAAAATCGTGATCTTTTATATAATCACTTAATTTCTCTTGGTTTCACTTGCGTTAAACCACAAGGTGCATTTTACTTATTTCCAAAATCACCAATTCCTGATGATAAAAAGTTCTGCGAAGATGCAAAACAATTTAATTTATTACTTGTTCCAGGATCTTCATTTGGATGCCCTGGGCATGTAAGATTAGCTTACTGCACTTCATATGAGAAAATAAAAAAATCTTTGCCTGCTTTTGATAAGTTAGCTTCTCTATACAATTTAAAATAATATAGTCTGTAATTTAAGTAGATATAAATATTTCTCAGATAATATTTATATCTATTTTTTACAAAAGGATGATTTCTATTATCTTTTATCTTTCCAAGAAAATCACTATATCATTCTAAGCTTCTCATATGCTAATTTCTTTACAGTTATGTATAGATCTATTAATAATATAGCTGCTCCTAAAATTACAGATACATTAATAATCTTCATATTCTCCATATATAACTCGTACAAGCTAGGTTGCAAATAATAAAGGCCAATAAGACTAAGCACCATCCAATATATAGAGAATCTAAGAGTGACAAATCCATGAATATTATATCTAAATTCAGAGTAATCCCAATATACCTTGTTAAAATAGTGTTTAAGTATATATCCACTTATATACTCTACTGTCGTTGGTATCAAAAAACATAATAATATTAATGGAATTCCAGAAATGTCTAACAATTCATTGCATATTATAAGAAACGTAACTGCTGTTCCATACATAGGCTTAAGTGGTCCTATTAAAAAACCATCTTCTTGAAATTTTTTTGTAGTTGAAAAGCTATAACCTTCCTCTAATATCCACCCTATAAATGAATAAAATATAAAATTAAATACCAGATAAAATACTACATTCATATTAATCACCTCTTCTAAATATCAAGGCAAAAAAGACATATATCTTTTTGTACACCTAAAGTTATTACTATTATTTGTAGGGCTTAACTCTTTTATCCCGTAAAAAACTTCTACTATAGGGTAATAATAATCTTTAAGGAAATTTTGTACCTATTTCTTAATTCTTAAAAATGCAATATTAATAAACTATCTGCTATAATAGTATTATTGAACTTTTCTTAGACTCAGGTTAAACAAACTATAAAAATTATTTATAGCTGAGCCTTAGATATTATTATATTTTAGGAGGCTAATTTACATATGGAAAAATTATATTATGATAATCGATACCTTAAAGAATTTACTGCTGAAATTATTGATATAAAAGAAATTGATAATAAATTTCATGTTATATTGGATAAAACAGCATTTTTCCCAGGCGGTGGAGGTCAAAGCTGTGATATTGGAACTCTAGAAGATCAAAGAGTTATTGATGTATACGAAAAAGAGGAAATTGTTTATCACGTGGTTGAAAAGAAGCCACTCAAAATACATAAAGTTAAATGTTCAATTGACTGGGATAGAAGACAAGATGGTATGCATCAGCATTTAGGTCAACATGTTTTATCAGGATCTTTTTTCAACCTTTTCAACGCTAATACTTTTGCTATTCACCTAGGTTCTGATATAAGTACAGTCGATATTTATGGTGTTTTAACTGAAGAACAAGTTAGAGAAGCAGAAAGACTTGCTAACAAAGTTATAGGGGATGCCGTACCTGTAGAATCTTTTGTTCCAACTAAAGCTGAACTTAAAAAATTATCCCTTAGACGTGCTCTTCCAAATACCGAAGAAGATATTAGAGTCGTAAAAATAGGAGATTTTGATATTAATGCTTGCTGCGGACTTCACCCTGCATCTACTCTTGATCTAAGACTTATTAAAATAAAAAAATTCGAGAAACATAAAGAAGGAACAAGAATAGAATTTCTAGCTGGCGAACGTGCCATTTCTGATTCTTTTAAGAAAGATGAATTTCAAACTTCTATATGTAGATATTTAAGTTGTAATGAAAATGAAGCTATAAATGGTATAAAGAACTTAAATCAAAGTCTTCGCGAAGCCAATGAAACAAATAAAAATCTTAACATTTTACTAGCTAAATATCAAGTTAAGGAAATTCTTGAAAATGCAGCTAAGATAAATAATGTTAAAGTAATTAAACAGATATTTGATGGTGAAAACCTAAAGTATGTGAATAACCTTACTTCTAAGCTTATCGAAAATGAGAGCACAATAGCTCTAATGGCAGTAAAATCTGATGAAAAAGTAAATCTATTATTTGCTTGTTCCAAAGACATTAAAGATATCAAAATGAATGAACTTTTAAAAGATGCTATATCTCTTATTGATGGAAAAGGCGGCGGGAGTCCTTTCCAAGCTCAAGGAGCAGGGAAAAACAATTCAAATTTAGAAAGCGCAATGGACTATGCATTTAATAAAGTATCTCAAATTATAGGTGTTGCGAACTAGGTGAAATATAAAAATACTTACAGTATGAGGAAATTTTAAGTTTACTGCTAAACCTTCGAAATGGAATATGCGTTTGTTTCGGTTCTTTGAAGATTTTGCTTAAGTGTTCTAAGAGCATAAGTTGTACCCAAAGTGCTAGCCTCAAAGCACAGCTTCGAACAAGCACATTTGGAACAACTTCTACTCTAAGAATCACAATCCACCATATTGATTTCTAATTATTTCGCACCTAGATACCGAACCAAAATCCAAACATATAATTTTAATTGTAGTATATACCAAAAAGAAAGGTCATACTTTTGTGGAAGTGTTGCATTGAGTATTTAGCTGTAGATATTTCCTTAGTAGAAGTTGTTCCATTTTTGCTTGTCACGAGCTTGCCTCGGGAGCATGCAGGAATGGTGCAATTTTTGCTATTGGAAATTCACAGCTAAATACTCCAGCAACCTGGAACAAATGCATGACCTTTCTTTCGGTCTTTATATATAACTTGAGGTATATAGTACTTCTCAATATTTTACATTTAAGAATTTATATACTATGATATTACGAATTTATATCTTTCGCCTATAACATACTGTTTTCCTATATGTACCGGTCTATTCTTATCATCATAAATAACAGTCTTTATATAAAACAAGGGTTCACCCTTTTGCACCATTAATAACCCAGCCTCTTCATCCATGGCTTTTGCAATTTCTATTGTGGTGCAATCATTTCCTGAGTTAGGTGAATCAGATGGATTTATATCATATTTATCTCTTAATAATTCATATAGTGAACCACTTAAATCTTCTGTTAGTAAAAAATTAAACCTCTTAAAAGAAAAATAGTTATTTTCTAGCATTAATGGATCTCCACCTGCAAATCTAACTCTTTGAATATATATTAACTTATCATCATCATCTAGTTCTAAATCTCTCTTATCTTCTATTTTGGGCTCCATTACCTCTCTTTTAATGATTTCATTAGTTACTTTTAATCCACTAGCCTCACAGGCAGCAGTAAAACTAGATAAATATTCAATTTTCCTCTGAACTTTTGGCTTACTTACAAATGTTCCTTTTCCTTGTTTTTTTATAAGAAAACCTGACTCAACTAATTCATTTATAGCCGCACGTACTGTTATTCTACTAACATTATATTTTTCACTTAACTCAACTTCTGTTGGAATCTTATCTCCATATTTTAATTCTCCGCTCGTTATTGAATTACGTATAATATCCGCTAATTGTTGATATAAAGGAATAATATTATCTTGTATTAGCATATAAAGACTCCTTTTAAACATCTATAATATTAACTATATACTATCACAACATTTTTGAAACTTCAATTAATCTATTGTTATGATAATATCAATTCTTTGATTTATTAAAGTAATCTTAAAGCAGCTGTTGAATATTAGTCATTAAATAATCACCATTCAACAGCCACTATACCTTTAATTAATATTTTTTACCATATCCAAATGAGCCTTCTACTAGACATGTTTTAGCTGAAAATATAGCACCCTCATTTAGACTTTCTTTAATTATAGTTTCCCTATCCAATTCATTTTCTTTAATTTTGCTTATGTAATTTACTAAGAATGCTGTTATGAATGAATCTCCTGCTCCCATTGTATCTACAGCTTCAACAAGCTGAGGCTCTTGTGCATGGAAATTAGTTCCATCATATAGCAATGCTCCCTTTTCTCCCATAGTAACTACTACTATTTCACTTCCAAGCTTATGAGCTTTCATTATTAGATTAAGCATTTCATCAGTCTTTAAATGACTACATGAGAAGAAGCTAAAATCTACTTTAGGAGCAATTCTTTCAACTTCTTCAATTGTAAAATCATCAGAGAAATCAAAAGATATTGGTATGCTTAATGCTCTTATTTTATCAAGTTCTGGCTCCGTATATCCGTATAAACCTGCATGTAATAAGTCAAAAGTTTTAATATAATCTAAATCATCTTGTGTAAGATTCAAACCATTTTCTCTTAAAACTCCACCTTCATTGCTTCCTAGAAAAACTCTATCACCATCTTCTAAAGTTACTCTTGCGCATCCATTTTCTCCATTAAAATGTCTGCACTTTGAAATATCTAATCCAATCTCATGAATTGTATTTTGAACATGTTCTGCTTCAGCATCTGATCCAAATGCTCCTAAAAATGCTGAACTTGCTCCTATTTTTTTTGCATAGGCAGCAAAGTTTAAAGCATTTCCGCCTGGATACATAGTTCTAATATGTTCATATTTATCTACAACGTTATCTCCTAACCCAATAACTTTTACCATATTATCTTCTCCTATGCTAAAATATTTTAATATTCAACTTTTCCCATATACCTTCTAGTATCTAAATCATGGTTTCTTATTTTTGCTAATTCTCCTCTATACACACATAAAATGCTATAGAATACTATAGGATTAAAAAATTCAACTACTGAACTATCAATTACACTGATTCCAAGTTCCTTACAATCCACAACTTCAACTTTTGCACCATATTTATTTAAGAATTTAAGTGCTCTTTCATCTAATTCTCTAGTTCTACCTTCATTCATTAATAATAAATATAATGTTTCTTTATCAGTTACTTCAAATGGTCCATGGAAATATTCCCCTGAGTGAACTGCTGATGCATTCATCCATTGCATTTCCATTAGTGAACATATTGAGAATCCATAAGCATGACCATATGATGCCCCGCTTCCTAATACATATGTTATTGGCTCATCTTTATATTTTTCTGCATATCTCTTTGCTCTTTCTGCAACTAAGCCTTGACCCCTTTTTACAACATCATTTACGATCTTTAAACCTTCCATAAATTTATTATACCCTTCATAAATTTCTGTTTGATTTAATATTTCAACTGCTATATTTAGAATTATTGCCATTGGATTATCTTCTACGCTTGTATCATTTCCCCATTCGTAAAGGATATTATAATCCGCATACTTAATTAAATCTGCATTCTTATTATGCGTTAATGTTATAGTTGCTGCACCTTTCTCTTTAGCTACTTTAGCTGCTTCAACCGTTTCAGGCGTATTTCCACCATGTGAGCATACTATTACTACCGAACTTTTTCCTAATGATTTTGGTGTCGCATGTACAAATTCATTGCTCGTATATGATAAAGCCCTTAATTCTCTTGCTTCACTTTGTAAAAAATATTGTGATGCATACATATCTACTAAAGACCCACCACATGCTACTAAGAACACTTCCTTTATTCCGTCTTCCTTACTTGATCTAATTTTCCCTACGATTTCTCTAATATTCATTGTTATTCCTCCTATATATTTATAATCTCATTCTACGAATTTATATTTTTTACATTGTCAAATGCTTACGATCATTAACCCAAATAGTAATGTATAAGCATATAGCATTTTTACTTTTTTAATAAGTACATTACTTACTGTAACTAATAAGCGATTTATCTCTTTTTACCTTGCGTAACTGTATCATAATAACGTTGCTAGTAATCTTGGAATAAATATTTTTCTTAATCGAACTTATAAATACGTATTATAACGTATTATATAATGTTATGCAACTTATTTTGAACTTAAATAGTAAGTATATATTTTCTGCTTAAACAGTGTAATTTGCTAGAAATATTATTCGTCAATTATTTGAGCCTATTATATAGATACTTTTTCTCGAACCTGATTGACCTATTACAAAAGCTTCTCCCTTTAAAATATAAAATTATTGATGTAAGGTATCAATAATTTCCTTACACCAATAATTATGTAAATAATCAAACTTTATTCGGACCTAATCCATTAACTTATTTGCTTCTACAACAAATTCATCAATTTTTCCTTCATCCTTTAATCTTTTTATTGTTTTGTTGATTTCTGTTTGCAATTCAGTCGAACCTTTTCTCATTGCTATCGCTGCTCCATCTTCTTGCGCCTCAATAGTTACAGAAGTCAATTCTATATCATTGTTTTTATCGCAATTAAATTTAGCCACTGGTGAATCAAGTAATATTGCATCAACCTTTTTGTTCTTTAAATCAAGTACTAAGTCAGTAGCTTTTCCTAATCCTTTCACTTCCGCACTTGGTAAGTTATCTTTTACTAAGCCTTCTTGAACTGATCCCTTTTGAACCCCAATTTTCTTATTTTTCAAATCATCCATTGATTTTATTGAATCCGCTTCACCTTTTCTTACTATAAATATATTTTTCTCTTTATTGTATATATCTGAAAAATCAGCATTTTCTCTTCTTTCATCAGTTGGATTCATTGCAGCAAATACTAAATCGGATTTTCCTGCCTGAAGCGATACAAGAAGTCCATCAAAATCCATATCCTTAATTTCAAGCTCTACACCTAAATCTTTAGCAACTTCTTTTGCAATACTTACATCAATACCTACAATTTGATCCTTACCATCTATTTCTTTGTGAAATTCATATGGTGGGTAATCGGCACTCGTTCCAACTACAATTTTGCCTTTTGATTTTATATCACTTAATGATGATGACTTAACATCTGAATTTTTGCTAGAACTATTAGTGTTACTACTACATCCTATAATTCCAACTGCTATACTGCTAATTGCCACAACTACTATTAATTTTTTTAATAAAAATTTTTTCATATATTGTCCCCCTTTAAATTTTATCGAAGTATTATTCTTTAGTATTTTGCTACTAATTGAATAATATTGCTATAAAGCAAAAATGTCAATACATTATAATGATGTTTTAATACGTATTAATAAGTAATAGTATTTTTTATTCCTATTACTTTTTCTACAATCATTAAACAGATACTCAAATCAAGAACAAAAGTGGCTGCGCCACGCTCTTTCTTGATACCATTTTTTACAGGCGAATATCCTTATAACCATTGATATCACTCACTTTCAAAATCAAAAAATTCTATACTTTCCTACGAAAATTAAATTCACAGCACTTTCTCTAAATTTGACAATAGGAAACTAAACTAGCCTATTTTAGGCTAGTCCAAGCCTTATATTAAATTATTTGTTTCTTTTACTTATTGATTTTTTCTATATTATAGCCTTTTGACTTTAGAATTTTTATCATACTTTCTTCTCTTTTTTCTCTAAGTTTATCTAAATAAATAGTACCATATTCTATATAGTTTTTTCTTTCCTTTAACAATTGATAGCATATTCTTAACATTAAACTTGCTAATGCTATTGTGGCTTTTTTCTTTCCCATTCTTTTCACCCATCGCTTATAGCATATTGATAATCTAGTATCCTTACTCATGCTTGCTGCCCAAGCACATTCACACATTACACTTTTTAATGCTTTATCTCCATTCATTGTTTTACTTCTTTTTTTTTACCTGCGCTTTCACAATTTCCAGGACTTAGGCCTGCCCATGATGTTAGATGCTTATCTGTTGGGAAATAACTCATATCAGTTCCAATCTCTGCTATTATTACTGATGCTGCATTCTTGTTTATACCTGGTATAGTATCTATTATCTCTACTTCTTCAAAATATGGCTCTATATATTCACCTATTTCTTTTTCTATATGGACTACTTGTTCTTCTAAAAACCTAATGTGATCATAGCTGTATTTTATCATTGTCAAATGATGGTTTCTTATTTTTCCGTTTACAGCCTCTTTTATTTCTCCTAGTTTCTTTCTTATACTTGCTTTACCTCTACCATTTGATATCTCAATTAAGTCTGTCATTCTAATTTCTTCTTGATTAATGATTTTATTTAATATTTTTCGTCCTGTATCTCCAAATATATCTGAAATATAACTTGAAATCTTTATATTACAATCCTCTAGAATTTTATGAATCCTATTCTTCTCTCTATTAAGTTCGTATAGTATTTTCTTCCTATATCTTGTTATATCTCTAAGATCTCTTATATGTGCATCTGGTACAAAACTCTTATTAATTAATCCACTTCTCAATAATTGAGCTATCCATTCTGCGTCTTTCACGTCGGTCTTTCTTCCTGGAAGATTCTTTATATGTCTAGCATTTGCAAGTATAATTTCAAAATCACCTGATTCTAATACATTCCAGACAGGCTTCCAGTATACGCCTGTGCTTTCCATTGCTACTTGCGTACAGCCTCTTTCTTCAATCCAATCTAAAAGTTTTAACAAATCTGTAGTCGTAGTATTAAATGTCTCTATTTCCTTTTCCGGTTTTTTCTTTAAATCACCCTTTAAAACACATACTACTACTGTTCTTTCGTGCACATCTATACCTGCACACCTTTCAATTATTGCTTCCATTCCTACCTTCTCCATAATAAATTCAGTGAGTTCAACAGTAATTACTTATCAAAAAAAAATTTCCTACACGTGCTCTAGACACAATACTTTGTGCTCAAAATTACCGTAGCCAGTTTCCTAAAAGGAGTTCTTGCTACCAGAAAGTACAACGGCTTACTTCCTCACCTTTCTATATTATTGACAAGGTTATCCATTTGTTAACAGAAACCACTTAATTTTCATTATACTTTGTGAAGGCTTTGCCTTCATGGGCGGTTCCTAAACAATAAAAAATAGTTAACAACATGAAAAATAAATCATTATTGTTAACTATTTATAAGAACTGTTTAATTTATTCTTTTAATTCCTTAAATCCAGAAACTTTGCATTTACCCAAATTTATTAAAGGAATATTGTGTACTTTTATTCTTCTATTTTAACTACATCATAGCCTTCTTCTTCAATAGCTTCTTTTATTTCTTCATTACTATTTTCAGTTTCAACTATTGCACAATTATCCTTAAGCCTAACTTCAACTGAAGTTACCTTATCCAAATTTTCTAGTGCTTCCTTTACGTGAGCAACACAATGTTCACAACTCATTCCTTCAATTAATATTTTCTTTTTCATATTTATTACCTCCCGTTTATTAATGATTAAAATTTAGAAATCAAAATATAGATATTTGAAATAAATTTCTTCAAGCATCTAGATACAATTATCTACTACCTAAGAAATGTCCTAATATGCTATTTTTGCTTATCATCATATCTTATTGATCAGGCTTTAAAATTTTTAAGCCTTAATGCATTTGTAAGTACTGAAACAGAACTTAAGCTCATCGCTGCAGCTGCTATCATAGGATTTAATAATGGACCTCCAAATACATGAAGTATTCCCATGGCAACTGGTATACCTAGTACGTTATATCCAAATGCCCAGAATAAATTTTGTTTTATATTTTTAATGGTTGCTTTACTTAGTTTTATTGCTGTTATAACATCCATCAAATCACTTTTCATAAGAACTATATCTGCTGATTCTATTGCGACATCAGTACCTGATCCTATAGCAATTCCAACATTAGATTGAGCTAATGCTGGTGCGTCATTTATTCCATCCCCAACCATAGCTACCTTCATGTTCTCTCCTTGAAGCTTTTTGACTTCATTAGCCTTGTCTTCAGGCAACACTTCAGCTAGCACTATATCAATTCCAACTTGTTTTGCTATTGCATCTGCAGTTTTTTTGTTATCTCCAGTAATCATAGCTACCTTTATTCCCATGTTATGAAGAGCCTCTATAGCTTTTTTGCTACTTGGCTTAACAGTATCTGCAACAGCTACTATTCCACTTAAAGTATTATCAACTGCTACATACATAGGAGTCTTACCTTCAGCTGCTAATCTATCACTTTCATCTGCTAACATAGCAATATCAATATTTTTTTCTATCATTAACTTTTTATTTCCAAGTAAAATATTTTTTTCTTCTATCTTAACTTCTATTCCATGTCCTGGAATTGCATTGAATTGTTGAATTTCTTTAAGTTCCAAGTTCTTGTCATTTGCTTCTTTAACAATTGCTTCTCCTAACGGATGCTCTGAACCTTTCTCACTACTTGCAGCTAAAATTAATATCTCATCTTCTGAAATTCCATTTGTTATTATATCTGTAACTACTGGTTTTCCTTCTGTTATAGTCCCAGTTTTATCAAATACAATAGTTTTTATACTATGAGTAGTTTCTAATGCTTCTCCACCTTTAATTAACACACCATTCTCTGCACCTTTACCTGTTCCAACCATTATTGCAGTTGGAGTTGCAAGACCTAATGCACATGGACAAGCTATAACTAGTACTGCAATAAATATTGTTAGAGAGAATATTGTTGTTTCTCCTGAAATTAACCATCCTATTGAGGCTATTATTGCTAGCATTATAACTATTGGCACAAAATATGCTGATATAACATCTGCAAGTTTAGCTATTGGAGCTTTAGATCCTTGTGCTTCTTCAACTAACCTAACTATTTGCGCAAGAGCAGTATCTTTTCCAACCTTAGTTGCTTTATACTTTATAAATCCAGTTTTATTGATACTTGCTCCAATTACGCTGCTTCCTACTATCTTTTCTACTGGAATACTTTCTCCTGTAAGCATTGATTCATCAATAGATGTACTACCATCAATAATTTCCCCATCTACAGGTACCTTTTCACCTGGTTTAACTAATACTATATCACCAACAATTACTTCTTCTATAGGTATTGTAATTTCAGCATTATTTCTTATTATTGTTGCAGTTTTAGGTGCTAACCCCATTAGTGCTTTAATAGCTTGTGATGTTCTTCCTTTTGAAACTGCCTCCAGATATTTTCCAAGCGTTATTAAAGTTAAAATGACTGCTGCTGACTCAAAATATAAGTGCATAGCATATTCAGTTTCACCTATTTGTATTTTATAAATTCCAAATATTCCATATAAAACAGCTGCTAAAGTACTTATAGCTATCAACGAATCCATATTAGGACTTAGTTTAAATAAATTCTTTATACCAATTAGATAAAACTTATATCCAGCTATCATTACAGGTATTGTTAATACTAATTGAATCACAGCAAAATTTAATGGATTCATCATAGAATCAATAATATATGGAAGAGGCATACCTAACATATGTCCCATAGTTATTACTAAAAGCGGAATTGCAAATATTAGAGATGCAATAAATCTCCTTAATAACAATTGACTTGCCTCTAGTTTTTTCTTTTCTTGAACTTGCTCTTCTTCCTTAATTAGCTTATACCCTGCTTTATCTACGGCAGTTTTAATTTCACTATATCCAATTTCATCTTCATCTATATTTATAGTCAACTTTTCTGTTGCTAAATTAACAACAGAATCTTGAACTCCATTAAGCTTTTTAGTAACTCTCTCAACTCTACTTGCACACGCTGAACATGTCATTCCTTCAACTTTAAAAGTATAAGTCTTCATATTCTTCTTAACACCGTAACCGGCTTTAACTACGGTTGCTTCTATATTTTCATTATTAAGTTTGTTTTCATCAAACTCTACATTCAGTGTTTCTGCTGCAAAGTTAACACTTGCACTATTTACGCCTTCTAACTTTTTAACAAATCTTTCAACTCTATTTGCACATGCTGAGCATGTCATTCCTTCAATTTTAAATGCTTTTTTATTCATACTTCACCTCTTTACTTATTTAGCATATACTTTAAAACTTACATTAAGTTCATTTTAACTTTACTAATCAATTTGCAACTTGTTCTCTATATTTAACTAATTAAATAATGCTTTTATATTTTATTTAATATTATCAGCTCTTAATAATCAGTTTTATTTTGAAAGTAACTTCTCTAGAACTTTATTAAATTCTTCTATTTTCTCATCTGGATTGTTGTTATAACAAGCTTCTTTTACGCAATGGCGTAAATGACCTTGCAAAATCATTAAATCTGCTTTTTTTATTAAAGATTGAACTGCCATCAATTGATTTGCAACATCTATGCAATATCTATCATCTTCAATCATTTTTATTATTCCTTCTATTTGACCCTTAGCTGTTTTTAAAGATTGCAATGCTTTTTTTCTTTCTTCGCTCATTTCTTCCTCCCCTCCCCCTGTGTAGGGGGGTCTTATTAATTTCATTATATATTAATAAATTATTTTGTCAATATTATTTCTAATATATTCTTACGGTTATCTTGCTCTTCTATCTATTCTTATACTCACCTTGAATACTCATTTTTTTATTCTAAGCACTTAACTTCACATTCCCCTAATGCCGTGATAAGATAAAATGCTGGCTTTAACGTAGAATTTGCTAAAAAAATAAGCTCCATATAAAATGAAGCTTATTTCTGTAAATATCTATTTATATTCAATTATGGGGCTTTCTTTAACTTTCATAATTTCTCCTATATGAAAATTTAGAATTTCATGATCATTTAAATTTGGAATAATAAGCATTGTTATATCTTCTATTCCTTTTTCTTTTAGGAGTTCTTTATCGAATTCTAAAAGTAACTCGCCTTTTTTCACGTATTTTTCTTCTTCACAATGCAAGTTAAAGCCTTCACCTTTCAAATTTACAGTGTCAAGTCCCACGTGAATTAGAATTTCTATTCCATCCTCTGTTCTTATTCCTATTGCATGCTTGCTTTCCTTCATTATTGTAACAATAGTCCCATCACATGGTGAAAATATTTTATTAATACTTGGTTTAATAGCAATACCTTCACCCATCATTTTCTGAGAAAACACTTCATCTTTAACTTCACTTATATCTACGCTAACTCCATCTGTAAAAGCATATAATAATTTATTTTTGTTTCTTTTTAATATATTTTTAAACATTCTCTATCCTACTTCAATTCTGGCCAATATTCTTTATTAGCTTCAATCATATCATCTAAAATCTGTTTTGCTACAAATGCAGATGGAATTGTTTTATTCATGGTAAATGCCATAAGTGCTTTTTCATATGATCCTTCAATAGCAGCTTCAACTACAAGTTTTTCTGATGCTTCTTGTTGTTCAATTATTCCTTTATAGAAAGTTGGGATTTCTCCTACACGTACTGGTTCTGGCCCATCTTTAGTTATATATGCAGGCACTTCTACCATAGCATCGTCAGGTAAGTTTTTTATTGCCCCATTATTTTCTACCATAACTAAGTGTCTCTTTCTTAAATCAAAAGCTAAGCTCATAGCAACTTCAACAATAAATTCTCCATGCACTCCAGTAAAGAATTGTGTAAGATCAATTTGCCCTGTAGCATTATATTGATCTACAGCATCAAATATCTTCTTCTCTCTTCCTTCCATTACTTCATTAGCTCTAGTATGATTTTTATCTGCTTCTTTTACAATTCTATCTCCTAAAAGATAATATTGCATATACGTATTTGGAAGATATTTAGGGAACATTTGCATTATGTGTTTAGCATTATCAAATGTATGAAGCCATGATGCATCATTATGTCTTACTTCACTTCTTGAATCTGGAGGAATATAACCATGTTCCTTTACATATGCTTTTAACTCCTCAGTTTTATCTTCACCACTAACTCTAATTTTTGTAAACCACCCAAAGTGATTTAATCCAAAATAATCTGCTTCTATATCATGTCTATCACAATCTAAGATATTAGCCATATTTCTCATAATTGCAACTGGCATATCACATATATTTAAAATCCTTGCATTTGGTCTTAGCTTATACATAGCTTTTGCTACAATAGCTGCTGGATTAGAATAATTAACAATCCAATAATTTTTATTTGCATATTTTTCACAAAAATCTATCATTTCAACCATAGGATATATTGTTCTTAATCCATATGCTAATCCTCCAGGACCACATGTTTCTTGACCAACCACATCATATTTTAGTGGAATTTTTTCATCTTGTTCTCTCATCTTATATAACCCAACACGCATTTGAGCGAAAACAAAATCTGCATCCTTAAATCCTTCTTCTGGATCAGTTGTAAGAACAAGCTTTACATCTGGATCAAACATTTCTACTACTTTCTTTACTATCACTCCTACTTTATTTTGACGTTCCGCATTTATATCATATAATCTTAATTCTGATATTTTAAAATCCTCTTTCTTTGAAAGTAAACTCTTTACAATCCCTGGTGTATATGTGCTTCCTCCGCCTACTATTACTAATTTAAATTCTTTCATTTTAATAATTCCTCCTTCATTTTATTCTGCTCTGTCTAATGCTTCATCTACTATTGTTCTAATTTTATTAATTGAAAGGCCATATACAACTTGTATATTGTTTCCCTTTTTCACAACACCTGCTGCGCCTGTTCCTTTTAAAGCTTCTTCATCAATTAAGGTGTTATCTATAACATCCACTCTAAGTCTTGAAAAACAATTTTCTACTGTTACTATATTTGCTTTTCCACCTAATGCTCTAATTATTGTTAACGCTTTTTCATCATCGTTATTAGCTTTATTATTATTTTTATTTGCTGATTTCATATCTTGCTTAACTTTTGCTGCATTCTCATTTAAATCAATTACAGCATCTGTATCATTCTCTTCTCTTCCAGGTGTTCTTAAATTCATCTTCTCAATCATAAATTTGAATACTAGAAAAATCACAACTATTTCAACTAATCCTACTAATATATACACAGGCCAATGAGTTTTGCCTATACCCGCTGGCAAGTTTATTACTAGAAAATCTAATATTCCATTAGTTGCACATACTCTTACATTTAATAGGTATACAAACATTTGGAATAATCCATCAATCACTGAATAAACAAACCATAATAATGGTGCCGCGAAAATAAATGTGAATTCTAATGGTTCTGTAATACCTGCAATTACTGCTGTTAAAGTTGATGGTATTAATTGTGCCTTTAAATTACTACGCTTTGCTTTTTTAGCAGTGAAGTAAAATGCTAAGGCAACTCCAATTACACCAAAAGTTTTAACTAATCCATATGTTAAAAATCTTGCTGAATCAGGCATAATAGAGATTGTTGAATCATTAAGCAATGCTAAGAAAACTGGTTTTGCTCCAATTACATTTTGGCCATTTATTATCATCTGATCACCAACTGCTGAATATAAGAATGGAGACCAGATTAAATGATGTAATCCTGTTGGAACTAAGAATCTATTTAAAAATCCATAAACAAACACTCCAGCTGCCCCTGCTGAACTCATAAATCCAGTAAGAGCTGTGATTCCAGCAGCTATTGTAGGCCATACATATGTAGTACCAATACTTAATATAGCTACTACAGGAATCATGATAACTAATACAAATTTACTATTACCATACGGAGCCATAGCGCCACTAAATTCTTTCTCTATATATTTGTTATGAACTATAGCTACTAGCACTCCTAGAATCATTCCTAGAAATACTCCCATATCTGTAACATGAAATCCTAGTTGAATTGTCTGCCCAGTTCCATATAAAGCTGATGCTGTATCACCTTTAATTATTTTTCCAGATAGCTCTAACCACTTACTATTCGCACCTAAAAATAGAATATATGACATAATAGAAATGAATGCTGCTTCCGCTTTTTTCTTCTTTGACATCCCCATCGCTATTCCGACACAAAACAAAATGCTTAAGTTCCCCATAATCGGTGATAACATTCCATTAAAGAATTTTCCTGTTACCCAAATTGCTCCGCCTTCTTTTACAAACGTTGTATTAGTGAAAACTGCTGTTAATGCAATCAACATACCTACAATAGGTAAGAATAAGACCGGTCCAATCATAGCTTTGGCAAATTTCTGCATACTATTTAAAATCTTATCTTTCATTTAAATATTCCCCTTCACTATTTTATAATTTTCTTTGGGTAATTACCTGTGAGAATAGGATATCATTATTAATAGATATTGTTAATAGTTTTAAACGTTTCAGCAACATGTTGACTCAAAAGTAAACATGTTTACCTTTACACACAAAAAAGCTATCTCATTAGTTAACCTTGAGATAGCTTTATATATATAATTTCGGTAAGTTTCCACATGAGTATGACTAGTTTGGATATCTATATTTTATAAATTACTCATTACCTTATCTAGCAAATATTCCATTACAATCATTACCCTAGCATAAAAATAGTTCGCGGTAAGATTTCTATCATCTAATTCTTTATCATCCAATATCATAAAATTTAAGGTTGCCTTTTTAGCCATGTGATTCTCTGGCTTACCAGTAAAAGTTATAATATCCAATTGATTTTTTGATGCATAATCAATCACTTTTGTTATACTTTCCGTTTCTCCACTTTTAGATATTCCAATAACTAAGGCGCCTCCTATTTGATTGCTGTCATATACTCCATAAGAATTTGTTTTAATGCATTTAAACCCAAGCACTAACATCTTTCTCCAAAAGAAATCTGCAATCGAATCAGAGAATCCAGTGGCTGTTATGAAAATTATATCTTCTCTATGTTTAATTATCATAGAAATGAAATCTTCTATTTTCTTATTTTCAATTTCTGATATGAAGCTAGTAATATCAGAGGTATGTTCTTGATTGTTTTGATGATTTTTTACTATGAAGTTTAGTCGATATATCATATCGACATAGCCTGTATAACCTAGCTTCTTTGATAGCTTTATTATTGTTGCCGCCGATGTATAATTAATTGTTGCAACATCTCTTACACCTTTAGTTAAAACAGAATCAATATTAGTTAATATGTATTGCAAAACCTGTCTCTCTGTTTCTGAGAGCTTGTAATTATCAGCTATTTTATAAATATCAAATTTCATATCACACCTCCAATATAATGTAATTACTTCATATGATATCATACTTATATCTTTATTACTTAATGAATACATAAAAAAATCCCTTAACGTAGGGATTGTAATCAAAAATTGCAGCTTTCATTAAGTTACTTATATCTCACATCATGAATATCTTCTCTCTTATTATAAATTCCCAATAGATTTTATTATTCCTCAATTTCTTCTAAGTATTCTATAAATGCCTTAACTATAATTGGATCAAATTGCTTCCCTGAACATCTTTTTAATTCTTCAATTGCTTCTTCTTTATTCAAACATTTCTTATAAATGCCATTGTTCGTCATAGCATCATACGAATCTGCGACACTAACAATTCTAGATACCAGTGGTATTTTCTCTCCCTCTAATTTAAGCGGATAGCCATTTCCATCCCATCTCTCATGATGAGCTAAAACACCTTTTGCTACATTATCTAGTTGATTTGAGGCTTTTACTATCCTATATCCCTTTTCTGTATGAGTTTTCACTACTTCAAACTCATCTTCTGTTAACTCACCCTTCTTAAGTAATATTTCTTCATTTATTCCTATTTTCCCTATATCATGAAGCTTAGCAACTATTGTTAGCTCATCCATTACCGACATTGGAAGCGATAACTTTTCTCCTATCGCAATAGAATTTTCTAATACTCTATCTGTATGTTCTTCAGTTTCCAGACTCTTGGCTTCTAACCCCATTTGCAGAGAATACATTATAGAACTATTAAGACTGGTTTTTTGTAGCAACTTTTGCCTATATACCTTATCATCTGCTTCTTTTAATGCTTGATATATACTCTTATTCAAGCTATCCGCTACTGATGCACCTAAAGATATGCTCACATTGATTAAATCGTGCTTATACATTTTGCAACGATCAAATATATTTTTAATAATGATTTCACATTCCTGTTCAGTTGTATTTTTACTTAAAATTACGAATTCATCTCCACCAGTTCTGAAAATCAACTGTTTTTCACCACATACATCTTTAAGTGCTTGGGCTATTAATCTTAAAAGTTCATCGCCTTGATCATGACCTAGCGTATCATTTACTAATTTTAGTCCATTGGCATCCCCCATTATTACTCCTACCGGAAGATACTCTTCACCTTGGAACTCTTTCACTTTTTCTTCAAAATATGTTCTATTGTATAAACCTGTTAAAATATCAGTAAAGCTTAATTGTCTTAATTTTTTCTCTGCTTCTTTTTTCTCAGTTATATCTAATACTAATCCTACAACACCTGAAACATCACCATTCTTATCGATTACAGGTACTTTTACTGCTTCTGTATATATTTCCTCTCCATCTCCTGAGTAAAGTATTGTTTCAGCTTTTATACTTCTTTTATTTTTTATTACTTCATTATCTTCTCTTGAATATTTTGCAGCCAATTCTTCCGTTGGATGTATATCAATATTTGTCTTTCCTACTACTTCTCCTATACCATCCTTATTATAGAATTCATCAAATTGCTTATTTACATATACATATCTGCCTTCTTTATCTTTAAAAAATACTCTTCCTGGAAGTGTATCCATTACAACTTTTAATATGTTTTCTTGTTTCTCTATAATCTTATCTTTTTCTTTTATAATATCTAAATTTGCATATATGCCAGCTACAGCAAATACTTTTCCCTCATCAATTAGCGGAACTATAGTAATTTTTCTGCGCTTTCCATCAAGGTACCCTTCTTCAGTTAATGGCTTTAAGGAGTTTATAACTTGATTGCAATATTTAATACATTCCTCTCTTACAACACCATCAAATATCTCTGCATCATTTTTTCCAATAAATTCTTTATTTATATCTTTATATATAGCTTTGTATTCTTTATTTACATATATAAATCTCAATTCAAGGTCTTTTATCCATATAGGCTGTGGAAGATTATCTGCTAATGATTTAAATAGCTTGTACTCCATCTCCTCATTTTCCCTCCTTTGAATTCCAATCTGCCGTAATAATTCTCAGAAATGATTCATCATAATAATCTCTAATAAACTATTTGGAATATTTATGCAACTATTTCCTCAAATTTTACTAATTACAACCAACTTATCACACTTTGTAATTTCTTTCAATCATTGCAATCATTTGTTAGGGACTTATTTTAAAAATTGAAATTCAATTTCTTTATTAAACTTAATCACTAGTAATGTAGCTTTAAAACTTTTAATTCTTTACTATATTACAAAATAAATATTTAAATTAAGTACCTTTATCTACTTAATCTTATGTTTATATTTCTTATCTATTATCTCTTTTAAAGCACCTTCTGCTAGTTGTGCAAAATATTTCGAACTATTTAAAATTGCCTTCTCATCAACTTTATATTCCGGGTGATGGTGCGCATAAGATTTTCCTGTTCCTACAATTATAAATGCACCTGGTATTTTTCTTTGATAATACGCAAAATCTTCACCCTCTAGACCCATAGATATTCTTCTAACATCATATCCAGCTCGTTTTCCAATTTTAGTACTAAACTCTACCCATTCTTCAGTATTATTTGTTGCCGGAGAACCTGAATGCCAAATAAGCTCTGCACTTCCACCAAAAGATTGTGCTATTCCTGATACCATTTCATTCATTCTCTTAGCTATTAATTGACGTATATTCTCATCTAATGTTCTTACTGTGCCCTCAAGATATGCTGATTCTGGAATTACATTCCAAGTATTTCCTCCTTCTATATGAGTCACACTTAATAGCGCTTTTTCTGTTGGACCTATATTACGACTGATAATTGTTTGAAGTGATGTAACTATGTTACTGGCAATTATAATTGGATCTATTCCTTTTTCCGGCTTAGCAGCATGGCTACCAATCCCTGTAATATTTATTTCAAACCTATCGACAGCAGCTGTCATTGCTCCAGTTTTTATTCCCATTATTCCAACTTCTGAATCTGAAACATTGTGTATTCCAAAAATTGCATCCACATCATCTAAAACACCTGTCTCCAAAATTTTTTTAGCTCCATCCGCACTTTCTTCACCCGGCTGAAATATAAATTTTACTGTTCCTATTAATGACCCTTGATGCTTTTTAACTAAATATGCTGCACCTAAAATCACCGCCATATGAAAATCATGACCACAAGCATGCATCATACCATCAACTTTAGACTTATAACAGAGACTTGTCTCTTCTTTGATTGGTAATGCATCTATATCACATCTGATAGCGACGACAGGACCATTAGGATTTCCTTTTACCTGTGCTACAAGGCCTGTATCCAAAGGTAAATCAAGAATATCTATATCTGCTCTTTTTAGCAAATCTTTTATCAGTTGTGTAGTTTTATATTCCTCATTAGACAATTCTGGATTCTCATGTAGTTTTCTATATACTTCTATAAGCTCATCATTTAAATTCTCTATTATAGATAACAATATTTTATTTGTCATATTAATCCCCCTTTAAATTCATAAAATAACATTTTGCCCTTTATAATAGGCTACTTTGCTAAATTAGTTGCTGCCATAGTTACAACGATAAATATTATATAGAATACTATATAAGCCCTCGACCATGCTCCACTAAAAGAATATCTTACTTTCTGGTGAGTTTTTAATATTCTTGTATCCTCTTTTACTATTTCTAAAAATTCGCTTTTATACTTACTAATAAATAGCAATAATGCAGCTACACCAACTAAAAAGTACAAAGTTCCAAATGTATACTCCAATATAGGCATCTTTAATAAAGATATTCCTGTTGTAGCAAAAGTTATCGTATTATTAAATATATGAGCTATCATCGACGGTATAATAGATTTTGATTTAATTGCAATAAATGCTAAAACAATTCCCATAAGTATTGGATTTATGAATTGAACTAGGTTTAGATGAAACATGGAAAAAAGAATTGAAGAAACAATCATTGCAGTTAGATTCCCATATTTCTGCATGCTTCTTAGTATAAATCCCCTAAATATAATTTCTTCTAAAATTGGTCCCACTAAACATACATATATTAAAAATAATATTAAAAAAGTGTTTTGTTTAGGGAAACTAAAATCTGGCTGTGGAATGTTTAATCCTAAAATCTTAAAAATTGTTGAGTATATCATATATACCATGCTTGAAATCATTCCTACTCCTATACAAGAAGTTGCTCCTAACAATACAAACATCTTATTTGACTTATTCTTTGAAAATATTTCTTGCCTAAATTTCACCTTTATAGTTTTTATTGCTATTAGAATTGCTATAAGATCCCCAACTATACATGTAAAATATCCAGCAAAAAAATTATATGCGTCACTTGAAAGTCCTAATATCATATTTTCCTTTAGATTAGTTACCACATTAAATCCTATCATTGGTCCTATAAATTTTATAGAAAATGTCATTATGAACACCAATCCATATGTTGACAATACTAACGCAAGAAGTATCCTTGCACAGTTTTCGCCGCTTTTTTTAATATCCTTTTTTAATGCGAGCTTTCTATATTCAATTTCTTCTTGAAAATCATTTATCATAGCTTTACCTACCATTCATTACTTTAGTGTAAAATAAAATTGCAATTACTTATAGCCTCATATAAATCTTCTCTTCTATCCTTCTTTATATCAAACTTTTCTTTAACTGCTTTTATCATATCTATTTCTAACTCTTTTATAATTAATGTTTCTTTCTCACTTATTTCATTAAGTATATCACCATCTGGACTTACAAAAATTGATTTTCCATTATAATGAAGATCATTTCCAATTCCTACTCTATTTATCCCTATTATATAGCATTGGTTTTCTATGGCCCGCGCCTTCAATAAAGTTATCCAATGTTTTTCTCTTTCTTTAGGCCAATTAGCCGCTATAGTTATTATTTGCGCTTCTTTAGATGCTATTTGAAATATTTCTGGGAACCTTAGATCATAGCAAATAAATGGAGCTATTTTAAATCCATCAATCTCACATGTGAGTATCTTATCTCCTTTATGATATTTATCATCCTCACCACTGTAGGAAAATGGATGTATTTTCGTATATTTAGTTAAGCATTTCCCTTCTCTTGATAGAATAATATATTTATTACTACCCATTTTATCACTTTTTACCGCAACACCAATTCCTATATTTATATTATTATCCTTAGCCTTTTTTCCAATCCATTTTATTATTTCATCTTCAGATAATACAAGCTTGCTTATATCCATAGTAAAACCCGTTAAAGCCATCTCAGGAAATAAGATTAAATCAACCTTATTTTTTGAAGCTTTTTCAATAAATTCTTCAGCTTTCTTCATGTTTTTGTTAATATTCTCCCAGACTATATCCATCTGCGCAATTCCTATAATCAAGTTGTACCTCCTTCAATATTTATAAATAAAGGATACTATGTGCATTGTTACATCAGAGTACCCTTTACTTTAGGTCGTCTATATCTAATTATCAACCGTGGTTAAAAATTCTTTCCATTCCATCCCCAATTTTCAACTTCTTCATACTTAACATATACCTTATCTTGAGGTATGTTTAATTCCTTTTCATATATGTTACAAATTTCTGCTGTTAAAGCATCATATGCATCCTTACTTGATTTTCCAAATATCTTTACTTCTATAAATGCACCCTTTTCTAATTTTTCTCCTCCGAAATATAATGAGTAGTCATCTTCGAAGCCTACCATCAAAAAGGTTTCACTTTTTCCTGGAATCAATTTTATTGCTTCCCCTAATTTTTTCTTTATAATTTCCTCTTTTTCCTTTGAAATTTTCACACTAACTTTTGATCCTATAAATGGCATCTCTTGTTATCTCCTTTCTACATATACATATATAAATATACTAAATTATACCATAATTCTATATATTTGATTATTATTTGCAAGTACATACTTAATTTATATCATAATTCCTAATATCACATTCATTTCTATTACTACAATAAATACCACATTAAAAATTGATTATTTAGTTTTAATTATATCACATCTTGTACTCGACCTTTCTACTATGTTTGATTCACCTTTCTTAAGTTTTATAAAGATACTATATTAACTTAGGAATACTATAAATATTCTAACGTCTTATCTTCTAAATATAGTATGTATATATTTTAAATATGTAATTTATTCCTTTTGTATATATTCATCACTTCTCTTATTTTTTTAGTGTTGAACTTTATTTATTAATCTCATATCTATTTCAATATTTGTTAATGAAATAATTATAAGAAAAAACTAAAATTTGGTTAAACTTTTTTCTAAAATATGTTATATTATTCATAGTAGGTATTAATTTTGTAAGTATTTAGGTGTTGACTTTTAAGTTTTTTTGAGAGGGGATTAAATTATGAATGTCGATAAATCAATGTCAAAAATTTTGATAGTTGATGATAATATTGCTAATGTTTTACTACTTGAAAGAATGCTTAACATATCTGGTTATAAGAACATAAAAACATTAACCGATTCTAGAGAAATTTTAAGATTATATTCTACATATAAACCTAATTTGATACTATTAGACTTTAGGATGCCATTTGTTGATGGACTTCAAATTATAGATGAACTAAATCTTATAAAAGATGATAGTGAACTATCTATAATTATGATCTCTGCTGAAAACGATAAAGAATACTATGATAAAGCGTTGGCTAAAGGTGCTGCTGATTTCATTACTAAACCATTTAATTATGATGATATAATTTCCAAAATCACGAGCACCTTACAACGTTTATGATTACTAGGCATAGTGGATGAGGTGATATTATGGATAAAACAAACACTCATAAAAATATTTCTCTTTATAAATGGATTTGGCAGTCCTATATTCGTAATGCGTTAATTCCATTAATAATTATTGAAATAATTTTTACATGTATATATTTCATCTCAAATTACTGGTCTCATAAAAGTTCAGTTGCCTTTTACAAAGATCAATCAAAAAGTGAACTTAATAAAATTATTAAACAAGAAGTCAACTTAATTGATCAGCACTTATCGTCTATTTCAAATTCTACAATGTTTTTCAGTTTGCAAATAGGACATGCTTTATCAACTACAACTTCTTTAACTCCTAAAGAATATAGTAGGTTATCATATTCAAATGATAATATTTACTATACTAAAGAGAATAATTCAGCTGATGAGGCAGCAATTTTTTATAATAATTTTCTACCTGCTACAAGAGATGATAAAGAAAATAAAATAGCCAAGGTATTAACACAACAAAAATTAATGGCAGATATTAAGAATTCTTGTCCATTAGTTAATTCCATATATTTTAACACCTTTGATTCCTTAAATATAACTTACCCATACGTTGATGTTTTTAATAGCTATAATTCTTCTTTACAATCACCTTCTAGCAAATTTTATTATGAAGCTGATGCTAACCATAATCCAGATCAAAAAGTAAAATGGGTGACTCATGATTTTAATTCAAGTAACAACAATTTTATAAGTTCTGCTATATGTCCTGTTTATAACGGCAATTTTTTGGAAGGTGTTGTAAGCATTGATATAAATATGGATTCAATTGTTGATAAGATTTTAGAAATTGATATTCCTTGGAATGGTTATAACCTATTGATTGGAAAGGATGGCAATATCCTTTCACTTTCTGATGCAGGAAAAAATGATTTAAATTTAGATCAACTCGTTTTAAAATACGGAAACGGGTATTATCATTATAACTTGTATAACAACAATGATTTGACCACATTAATGGATGAAATTCAAACTAGTGAAACTGGATTTTCAAATTTTACACTTAAAGAAGAACCTAGAATTGCATGTTGGTCCGCTATACCTAATACGGATTTAAAATTATTAATAGTAGTTCCAACAAAAAATATACACTCTAATGCTGATATGCTAAAAAACAATTTGTTAAGAATCGGAATAATTACAGTATTAGGATTAATTTTATCATATTTTTTACTTTTCTTAATCACTTATAAGAAAGTGAAAAATATGAGCTATATTGTTTCTGATTCCTTGTTAAATATTAATAATATTGTTCAGGAGATTAGTAGTGGCAAATATGATATAGATGATCCACTATTAAAGATCTCAGAATTAGAAGATATAGCATTAAATTTGATCGAAATGGGACATCATATCGGTGAAACAAATAAAAATTTATTAGTTACCCAATCTGAACTCAGAAAAAAAGAAGTTGATTTCAGGTCACTTGTTGATTCAATTAATGACATAATCTCAGAGATAGATATAAACGGATATATCACTAAATTATGGTCAAGTGTTCATACTTATTTGTATAAACTACATATGCACGGGCATCTTAGCTCTATCTACGATATTTTAGATGAAAATACAGCTAAAGTTGCTAAAGAAAAGATAGATTATGTTATTAAAGCAAGAAAATCTACTACTATGGATTTTAATATTCAATCCAAGGATGGATTAAAATGGTTTGAGGCATGTATTTCTCCGCACTTAAACTATAAAGATAGAGTAGTAGTTCTAACTCGTGACATTACAGAGCAAAAGAAAATGGCTCGTTCTATTATTACGGCAAAAGAAGAGGCTGAAAAAGCTAGTAAAGCAAAATCTGAATTTTTATCTAGCATGAGTCATGAGCTTAGAACACCATTAAATTCCATATTAGGATTTTCTCAAATCTTAGAATTAGACCCTGAATCTCCATTAACACCTTCTCAGAGTCAGAGTGTTAAGGAAATATCAAAAGCCGGCAATCATTTACTAGAATTAATTAACGAAATACTGGATTTAGCTAAAATCGAATCAGGAAAACTGAGCATTTCAATTGAATCTGTTCCAATTAAACATGTAATAGAAGAGGCTATTTCCATAATAAAACCATTTGCAGATAAACATAAAATAAAAATTATTAATTACCCTATAGATAATCCAGATGAATTTGTTTCGGCAGACCATACACGACTAAAACAAATTTTACTTAATTTGCTATCTAACGCAATTAAGTATAACAAAAAAGATGGTCAAGTAATCTTCTATCATGATAAGGTTAATGATAAATATAGATTTCATGTTATTGACACTGGCATTGGCTTATCTAATTCTGATTTAGAATTGATTTTCAAACCATTTTACCGTCTAAACAGAATCAATAATTCAATTGAAGGAACTGGAATTGGACTTGCAGTTGCCAAACAGCTAACTGAATTAATGAATGGTGAAATATTTGTAACTAGCGAAAAAGGTGCTGGCAGTCACTTTTGGATTGAACTTCCTTGTATGGAATCATCTATTTTGCAAACTTCTGAAAATATGATGGCATCTGAAAATAGAACTTATTTCTCTAACGATAAATTTCGCACAATATTATATGCTGAAGATAATCCTGCTAATTTACGGCTTGTTGAACGTGCTCTACACCAAATTAGTAATTTAAAAATACTTTCAGCAAATTCTGGTGAATTGTGTTTAGATTTAGCTGTTTCCCATAAACCAGATATTATATTACTGGATATAAATTTACCTGGGATAGACGGTTATGAAGTCTTCAAAAGACTCAAAATGCATAAGGAGACCAAAGACATCCCAATCATCGCTGTTAGTGCTCATGCAATGCCTAGAGATATAGAAAAAGGATTATCATTAGGATTTTCTGATTATATTACTAAACCAATTGATATTCCAAACTTTATCGAAAAGGTGTGCATAATATTAGCTAAAATTAACAAAGAAGACATCGATTAATAAGACATAATACTATATTTAAGAAAGAGGCGTTATCTAATTTATGAATTATGACAAAGATTATGACATAATTGGTTTTTCAAATGATTTAGGACTTAATCTTCAACAGGTATCTGAGCTTTATGCCGAATTGATTAATGAATTTAATATAGCATTATCAGATTTAAAGGCCTCCATGATGGAAAGTGATTTAGAAAATATTCAAAAAATAATTCATAACTTGAAGGGTCTTTCCGGAAATTATAGAATAACTGATGTCTATGAGGAAACTACCCAAATTAATAATTTATTGAAAAATAGCAATTATAATAATATCCAACCGCATTTAAGTAATATACTTACTGTCATCTCCATAGCCTTAAAAAAAATCAGAAGCTTCTTTTATGAGATGTCTATACTCATATAACTATATAATAAAAAAGACAGTACTAAAGAATTATTATTTAAACTGAACCTATGAAATAGCTCTTTTAAGAATGGCTATTTCATAGGTTTTATTTTAATTCTTAGTACTATCTTTTTAAATTATCATCTAATTTCTGCGACTACTTATTAGAAATTCTCCTAAATCTTTATCTGCGTTTAGCATATGTTTTCTACACCATTTAAATATTTTTTGTTGCATATGTATAATAAATAATGTTGATATTTCCCTAGTTTCTAAGAAGCTTCTTATGTCCCTTAAACACTCTTTGAATTCTTCATGCTGCATCTGCTGAATCTCTAATCCTGGATAGTTATTTTCCTTTTGAATTGCTTCTTCTTCATTAATATGACGAATTGCATGTTCTTCAAGAGAATCCAACGCCTTAATAATCTCTACCTTGCTTTTTTCTTCATTCATGGCACTTACCAAATTATTAATTAATCTAAATATTTCTTGATGCTGTCTATCAATGTTATCAACTCCAGTGGATAACACAGCATCCCAATTTGAATTCATAAAATGCATAAGTACCTCACCACTAATATTGATTCTGCTAATATCCATAATAACCGAATCATTATCTTCATGAGTAAACTTTACCATTGATGACGCTATTTTATTATTTATTAATCCTCTTTCATCCTTTTTCAATACTTCATACATATTTCATACACCCTCTCATAATTTATACTTCTATACCCAAATATCATTATCTATATAATCCTCACCCTAAGATTTTAAATTTTTAGCATAATTAATCTACACAAATATATTCATTAACAATTTCTTCTGGTAATTCTTTATAATCAAATGGTGATATATCATCAATTTCAAATTTGACTAACTCCATAACCTTTATTAATACCCTATCCATTTTTACTAGAAATTCTTCCTTTTCTTCTGCCTTAATAACAAAACTATTGAATGGAACATTATATTTATTTACAAACTTTAAATTTAAATTTACAACCCAACTTCTCATATATGTATCCCCCTTATCAAAAATACCTTAGTATTGTTTAGAATTTTCTATTAAAAAGTTTCCTAAATCCTTATCTAAATCTCGTATATGGCTCTTCCACCAAGTTGACATTCTATTTTGTACCTTTATCACAAATAATGCAGATGTTCCAGTAGTTTCAAATGTCCTCCTCAATTCTTTAAGTTCCTCTTTAAATTCTTCATGCTGTTTATGTTGAATGCTATATTTAGGATAATTATTTTTCTTTTGAATTTCTTCTTCTTCAGTAAAATGCTTTATAACATAATCTTCAAGGAAATTTAAAGTTCCTATAACCTCATCCTTACCCTTACCTTCTTTCATAGCAGTCAATAATTTATTAATACGATCAAATAATTCTTTGTGTTGATTATCAATATTTACAATTCCCGTTGCTAAATTATTGTCCCAATTTAAATTCATAATAAAACACCCTCTCATAAATTACTTTTAGTAAGATTCTTTCTTTATATAAAGATATCTTCTATACGAATACAATTTAAAACACCCTTGCCTATACCAGATATCTATATAATTTAAATTATTTCTTATCATCTATATCTAAATTTAATTTCTTCATAACTTCAATTAATTTATCAGTATTTATTGGTTTAGTTACATACACTTCACAGCCTAGTTCAAAAGCATTTTGGACATCTTTTGCATTATCTAAGGCCGTAATCACAAATTTTTTAGACAAATTTTCATAGGTTATTTGTTTTTCTTTCTCAATTGAATTAATCATCTTCAGCGCCTTTAACCCATCTAACTTCGGCATCATTATGTCAAGACATATAACATCATATGGATCTTTCTCCTCCACTGAAAACATAAATGCCTGGACTGCTTCCTCTCCGTTAACTACCATATCACAATCACCATATTGTGAAAAAAACTTAAATAAAAATCGTCTATTTACGTAATCATCTTCCGCAATAAGAATTCTCATATACCAACCTCTTTTCAACCCAAATTTTATATATTCATTAAACTAATAATGCGTTCTCTTAATTGCTCAAAAGTTATTTTCACTTTTTCCTCATTTCCCCTTCGTGCATTTGCTTTCAACTTAAACCCCATCATTACTAGTTCATCAAACTTAGAAATAACTATAGAGTTATTTATAATCTCTGCTATCTTTTCAATTTTAATTAGATCACTATTTGCCTCGTCCATTTTTTCAACTAATCTTTTTAATTCTGTATTTAGATCTGTGCTTCTATTTATTTCATTCGCATTTTTGAAATTTCTTTTCTCTTGTAATTCATGTGAATTAATATTCACTTTTCCTCTCTTTGCTAGTCTGAAAGCTGCTGTAAAACTAAATGTACTTCCTAGTCCCATATGGCTTTCAACACAAATCCCTCCCCCCAATATTTCAACCAATTGTTTTGACAATGCAAGTCCTAATCCGGTTCCATTATATTCACGGGAATAGGAATTATTTAATTGACTAAAACTTTTAAATAATAAATTCTTATCTTTCTCATTAATTCCTATTCCTGTATCTTTAACTAAAAACCTTAAAATAATCTTTTCTCCTATTGTTTGCTCCTTTTTAATTATTAATGAAATTCTTCCTTCATCTGTGAATTTTATTGCATTGCTTATCAAATTATTAAGTATTTGTTGTAATTTTTCAGAATCTCCGTACAATAAATCCGGAATTTCATCTGAATCTTTGTATTCTAGGATAATTCCTTTTTTTCTTACATCGTATGAATAGATTTTAAGTGTGTTATGTATTAGATTTTTAAGATTGAAATTGGATTCCCTCAATTCCATTTTTCCTGCTTCTGATTTTGAAAAATTTAGTATCGCATTCACAATATTAATCAATGAATAAGCACTATCTTTCGCAATTAGAAGATTTTCTCTCAATTCATCCTTTAACTCACTATTCATTAATGTAAGTTCAATCATCCCTATAACACCATTAAGTGGCGTCCTTATCTCATGACTCATATTTGCAAGAAAATTGCTTTTTGCTTTATTTGCTGCTTCTGCTTCTTCCTTTGAACTTATAAGAAGATTTTTCATCTCTTCCTCTACTCTTTTTCTCTCAACTCTTTCATGCAAATCCTTAAGTTCTCTTTTTACAACCATTCCAAGACGTGCCATTTTATCCTTCATGATATAATCCTTGCATCCAGCACGCATGGCTTCAACAGCTGTCTCCTCCCCAATTTCACCTGATACTATAATAAATGGTATATCTAACTTTGTTTCATTTAATATTTTCAATGCTTCGATAGAATTAAAATTTGGCATTACATGATCAGATAAAATTATGTCCCACTCCTTACAATTTAACGCCTTTCTTAAATCTTCTGCATTTTCTATTTGCTCATAGTCTACATTGAAACCACTTCTCTTAAGTTGTGCTACCTCAAAATTCAAAGAGGCTTTTGAATCTTCTATTATCAAAACTCTAATATCATTTATCATAGGCTTCACTCCATGGAACTAATTTTAAATCATTCATATTTTGACATCATATCTAAATCTATGTTTTTAATTGAATTATTTACTAAACAGCTTTTAGTTTCCCTTAATTTAAATTTTGAAACTTGATCTTTCAACATCTCTGCTTGAGAAGCCAACTCTTCACTTGCGGATGCACTTTCTTCTGCTGTTGCTGAATTAGTTTGTACTACTGCTGATATCTGAATAACTCCTTGATTAATTTGAGCTATTCCTTCTGCCTGTTCATTTGAAGCTACTGCTATTTGATTTATGAATTCAGCAACTTTCACAGTGTCCTCTACAATTTTATTTAATGCTTCAGACGTCTGTTTTGCTATCTTGGTTCCCATTTCTGCCTTTCTAATAGCGCCCTCAATCATCTCTGCAGTTTCCTTTGCAGCTTTTGCAGATCTTGCTGCCAGGTTTCTAACTTCCTCTGCAACCACTGCAAAACCTTTTCCATGCTGTCCAGCCCTTGCCGCTTCAACCGCCGCATTTAAAGCCAAAATATTAGTTTGAAATGCAATTTCATCAATAACTTTTATAATCTTATATATACTTGTTGAAGCATTGTTTATATCTTCTACCGCTATTTTCATTGCTTTCATTTGCTCATAACCATCTTCAGCATTCATTTTTGCACTAACGGCAATTTCATTGGCATTTGTAGAGTTCTCTGCATTCATTTTTGTTTGAGCAGATATTTCTTCAATAGATGCCGTTAACTCTTCAATAGAACTGGCTTGTTCCATAGCTCCTTGTGAAAGTGCTACACTTGAATCAGAAACTTGTTTTGCCCCTGCTGAAACTTGTTCTGTTGCTGAATTTATATTACAGATAGTATTATTTAATTTTTCAGCCATTCTCCTAAACGAAAGAGCCAATAATCCGATCTCATCTTTGCTCTCTATATTAACACTTATATTAAAGTCTCCATCTGCAATTTTATCTGCTATTCTTATTATCTTATTAACTGGTCTACTTATGGATAAAGAGATAACTACTCCTGTTAGTATTGATACAGTTACTCCTATAATTAAGATTATTGTTGTTAATAGTGTTGTTTTATCTGCTGTTTTACTGTTCCCGTCCGAAGTTTCTTTAGCTATCTTTAGCTTTAAATCTGTATATGTTTTTAAATTTAATTGCAACTTTTCTAAAATTGGCTTTCCTTCTGAATATAAATTATTAACTGCTTCTTGATTTTTATTTTGATTCTTTAGTTGAGTTATTTTACTTATAAGATTCATATATTCTGATTTAGAAACCTTTATATCCTCAATAGCTTTTTTCCCTTCAATAGTTAAGGTTGTTTCTGACAATTTATTTAAGCTATAATCAAACTTATCGCTATTGTCCTTAATTTGACTAATATAATCCTGAATTTCCGCTGTATTATCTGAAAGCAAAATGTCTCTGGTGTTAGCTCTTATATTATTAAAATCATTAGAAACCTCAATAACATCTCCTAATGGCTGAGTCATTTTATCATATAATTTAGTATCTAGGTCATTAATTTTATTTATATTTGAAATACAATAAATACCCGTAATACCTGCAATAAAAGCTGCAACTAAAAATCCTAGAAGTATTTTCAAACCTATTTTCATATTTTTGAACCATTTCATAATAATGTCCTCCCTCTATTGTTCAATGTTATTTAGAGTTTCAGCCTCCTCATCATTTATTAACTTATTACAATCTAAAATTAATTTAACTTGATTATCTATTTTTCCTATTCCCTTTATATACTTATTGCTAACTTTGCTTAGATTAGGTGGAGGTACAATGTCTTGATCTGGTATTATCAGAACTTCTGAAACACTATCAACAATAAGACCTATTGATAATTCATTAATATCTATCACGATTATACAAGTCCTGTCATTATACTCCCTAAAATCCTTCTTAAATCTTAGTCTCACATCCATTACGGGAATTATCTTTCCTCTTAAATTAATGATTCCTCTTATATAATCTGGAAGTTCTGGAACCAAAGTTATAGGTTGTATTCCAATAATCTCTGTAACATTATTTATTCCTATACCATAAGATTCATCATCAAGTATAAATGTGAGGTATTTTCCCTTCTGAGTATCTTCTTCCATATCTGCATTATCATTAATTATATTTGTATTCATGCTAACACTTCCTCTCTTCTACTAGAAATCAATACTAATACTTTCCAAACTCTGTGTCATCTAAATTAATACTAATTTTTTTTCTTATGTCAGATACTAGTCCAATTCTTCTCTCATCTATGTCATTTTCTAGCCTTGATGCTTCCTTTTCTTCTATGCTGTCTAAAAATATTTTATTTGAACTTTTCTTTTTTAGATTGAATTGGGCAACCCTTTGTTTCAAAGTTTCTGCCTGACTAGACATTTCTTCACTCGAAGAGGCAGTTTCTTCGGATGTCGCAGAATTTATCTGAGTAACTCTCGATATTTGTTCAATCGCTTCATTTATTTGTGATACTGCAGTTGCCTGTTCGTTAGAAGATGCTGCTATTTTTCTTACTATCTCAGAAGTACTACTAATATCGTTAACTATTGAATTTAGTGATTCTGCTGTATTGTTAGCTATTTGAGTTCCAGAATTCACTTTTCTTATTGACCCTTCTATCAAAGCTGTTGTTTCTTTAGCCGCATTTGCACTTCTACCTGCAAGATTTCTAACCTCTTCAGCAACTACCGCAAATCCCTTCCCATGCTGTCCTGCTCTTGCGGCTTCTACTGCTGCGTTAAGAGCCAATATATTAGTTTGGAAAGCTATTTCATCTATCACTTTTATTATTTTAGAAATATTTTCAGATGCTTCATTAATCTCATTCATAGCCTTTAACATAGTACTCATTTCTGTATTTCCATTAATAGCATTCGTTGTTGCTTTTGTAGCCAGCTCATTAGCTTCATTAGCACTTATAGCATTTAATTTTGTTTGTTCTCCTATCTCTGAAAGCGAAGCAGTTACTTCCTCTACAGCGCTTGCTTGTTCCGCAGATGCTTGCGATAGGTTTTGGCTTGCATTTGAGACTTGTATTGATGCCGAAGCCACCTCATTTGCTGATATATTTATATCAGTAAGTACTTGATTAATTTCTTGTACAGATAAATTTAAAGCATTCATTATATTTCCATAATCACCTTTATAAGAATTCTCAATGCGAACATTGAGATTACCTTTTGACATCTCTTCTAAAACACTTTTTATTTCTCCTATTGGCTTAGCAAAAGCATCAACAGCTTTATTTATTATACTTATGAGTTCTTTAAAGCTTCCTGTATATTTTTCACTTTCACCTCTAATATCTAAATTTCCTTCAGCCGCTGCTGAAAGAACCATTATTTGTTCATCAACAACTTTAAGAATATTAGATTTTAATCCATGCAGACTTTCATTTGCAATTCCGTATCTTCCAGGCAATTTTTCAAGCTCAACTGAGAAATCTCCTTCTGAATAAGATTTTAATACTGCAAATATTTTTATTAATACATCTATAGATATCCACATTCCATCATTAACACTTTGAGCCATTTGCCTATATACCCCATCGAATTTTGAAACATCTATTCTATCTCTTGTATTACCTAATTTAAATGTATCATTCATCCAATTAACTTCTTTAACAAATAAATTTAAAGTATCAATTAATGTATTCAAATTGTTCTTTATTTTATTAAATTCACCTTGGTATTCATTTTTAATCTTTTCTGGTACATCCCCATTACTTATCCTTTTCACGTAATCAGCTGTAATATTAATAGGTTCAACAAACGCATCAATTACATCATTAATTCCATCAATCATTTTAGCCCATGATCCATTAAACTTGGATGAATCTATCCTTTTTGCTAAATTTCCTGATTTAATTTCATTGGCTATGTTAATCTGTTCCTTAGATATATTTAATAAATTATTCCTTAAGTCTTCTATATGCTCATTTACTAATCCATATCTTCCTGGGAATTTTTCAAGCTCAACTGTAAAGTCTCCTTTTGAATATGATTTAAGCACTGCAAATAACTTAATAAATACTTCTATCGATATCCATGTAGTATCATTAATACATTCCAACATTTCCTTATAAGAGCCTTGAAATTTTGTAGCATCTATTTTATCTCTTGTATTCCCTAATCTAAAGCTTTCTTTGAACCAATGAATATTTTCCATTATATTATTGAGATTATCTATAAGTTCATTAATACTTGTTTTTATTACATTAAATGATCCTATTTCCTCCCTAGTGTATTTCTCATTGAATTCTCCTTTACTTATCTTTTCTATGTAATGTGAAGTTGCTCTAATATTCTTTATAAACATATTCATTGTTGCTAAACTCTTCCTATGTACATTTCCCCATGCCCCTGAGTATTTTGATAAATCTAAAGCTATATCAAAATTACCTTTTTTAATGCAATCTTCAATTAAATTAGAATCATCGATCAAATTATTTATATTTTTTTGTATCTGTTTAAGTGAATTAGCTAGATCCCCGAATTCATCAATAAAATCTACCTGTATATCTTCGTCAAATTCTCCGTTAGCAATTTTCCTTGCAATATTATTAATTTTTCTTATATGTTTGTATATGAAATTTATTAGTAATAATCCCATGATTACTGTGATTATTATAGAAAACAGTAATATTATTATCATATTAATTCGCATTTCTTTTATATCTGCCATGTTTCCCACTCCAATATTAAATGCGGCAAACAAAGCAATTTCCATAGCTATAATACCTGTAAATATTAACCCAATTTTATTTTTTATTTTCAGATTACTTACCTCAAACATCTTAATCCATCCCATCTAACAAAATTTACTCTTATGATGTTATCTTAAATTTCAAGTTAATTTCCTAATGCTTTCAATTTCATGCTTATCTTAAAGTTTTATTTTCTAATATTTCTTTCAATATTTAATAGTTGTTTAGATACAATGTCCTCCCTGAAAGGTTTTACTATAAAAGATATAGCTCCTGCTAGCATAGCCTCCTTAACTTGGATTTCATGCGATAATGACGAAATTACTATAATTTTTGCATTTTCATCTATTGACTTAATGATCTTTATTGCCTCTACTCCCCCAAGTTCTGGCATGGTCAAATCCATTGTCACAATATCTGGTTTTAATAAATTATATAGTTTTACGGCCTTTATGCCAGTATCAGCTTCACCTATGATCTCAAATCCGCAATTTTGTAAAATAGATTTTAAAGCGAGTCTCATAAATTCCGCATCATCTACTACTAAAACTCTTTTCATATAATTTCACCCCCATGAAATGCTATAAAAATACCACTTTTCCTTTAATTTTATTTTAAATGTTTTTAAAATTGGTTTGTAGTACCACAAGTCATGTAGTATCATGCAAATTGCACAATTAATTTGTATAAATATGCCGATTGCATTTTTATTTAAAATCTACTTCATATAGATGACATTTATAAGGATTTTCACCATCAATAGTCCCCTAATCTTTACAATTGCAATTTAAAAATTAAACTAATTAAAGTTTACACACAAAATTTTATTAGTTTAATTAAGATTAGCTTTATACATTGTTCATGTATTTGTAAAATGTTATAATTTATATTAGAATCTACAAGCGGTTAATCTGTGTTTTCATTAGATTTAATAAATATTATTTGTCTATTTTTCACGAAAATTTAATATATTGCTTATTTGGGTAAAGAGAGGGTTCGTATATGACAAGAGTAATTATTGCAGAAGACCAGAAACTTTTACGAGAAAGTTTTAAAAACATAATTGAAAATAACAGTGATATAAAAGTTGTAGCTTGCGCTACTAATGGAAATGAAGCTTATGATCTATGTAAAGAATATATGCCTGATGTTGTTTTAATGGATCTGTCTATGCCTATATGTAATGGTACGGAAGCTACAAAACTAATAAAAGCAGAACTTCCATCAGTTAAGGTACTAGTTTTAACTGCATCTAATGATAAATCTGATGTCACAGATGCTATAAGTAATGGTGCTGACGGATATATCTTAAAAGATATAAGTACTGAGGAACTTATACTATCTATAAAAAGCACCTCACTAGGACTTCGCATAATTACTAAAGATATCTTAAGTCCTATGATATTAAATCTGCGTAAAGAAAATAAAAAAGCTAAGAAAAAAATTATTGATATTAATGGTATAAATATCTCATTAACTGAAAGAGAACTAAAAATAGTATCTATGATTGTTGATGGAAAAGATAATAAAGAAATTGCATCATCTTTATTTATTGCTGAAGGTACTGTTAAAAATATTATTACAGAAATAATTTCAAAGCTTAGTTTGAGAGATCGTACTCAACTTGCAGTTTATGCTGTAAAAAATGGACTAGTATAAATAGTCCATTTTTATTTTAACATATCGCAAATGACACTAGGTATATTTGAAATAGCCACTTGCTTTTCAACGGCTCCAATTTCAAAAGCAACTTTTGGCATACCATATACAACAGAGGATTTCTGATCCTGCCCTATAGTTCTTGCCCCTGCTCTTCGCATTGACATAAGCCCCACTGCTCCATCATGCCCCATTCCTGTCAGAATAACTCCTATAGCATTTTTCGATGCTACCTTAGCTACTGATTCAAAAAGTACATCTACAGATGGACAATGTCCATTAACTTTATTACCTTGAATAGTTTCTACAATATACTTATCTGCAGCCTTCTTAATTTTCATATGCTTATCACCTGGAGCTATTAAAACTTTACCTGGCTCAATAGTATCTCCTGTCTGAGCTTCTTTAACAGTAAATTGTGTTTGCAAATTTAATCTATCTGCAAACATTTTAGAAAACACTGGAGGAATATGTTGCACTATAATTATCCCAGGAATATCTTTTGGAAGATTTTTTAATAGATTATAAATAGCTTCTGTTCCTCCAGTAGATGCTCCTATAGCAATCACTTTATTTTTAGCATTTATGCTCTTTTCCATTCCCCCATTGCTACCACTCTTTGAAATCTGCCCTAAATTAGCAGATAGATTTACATTTGCTGCTCCTCTAATTTTGACTATCAACTCATTAATAAAAATTTCAAATCCATTAGGAGTTCTAGCATCAGGCTTACTTAAAAAGTCTACTGCTCCTGCATCCATAGCATCGAAGACTACATCGCTTATAGAACTTACAACTATTATTGGAATTTTATATTGAGGAAGAAGCCTTTTAATAAATTCTACACCATTTAATTTTGGCATTTGTACATCACAAATCATAACATCAGGATTTAATTCTAATAGTTTATCTCTAGCATCATAGGGATCTACCGCCTTTCCAACAACATCTATATTAGGTGCCGTCGATATTCCTCTTGATATTGCTTCCCTAAATACTATACTGTCATCAACTATTAAAACTCTAATTGATCTCATTAACTTCACCTTCTTAGCCCTTTAAATTATCTTAAGATAACCCTATTCCTTTCTATATACAGATGGCATTATATACTTAAATCCAGCTGTATCACCACTTAGTGATTCCGAATGCCCTATAAAAAGATATCCACCGTACTCCATGCTGTTATAAAATTTACGGATTAGCTCATTCTTTGTTCTATTATCAAAATAAATCATTACATTTCTACAAAAAATAACATGGAACTTTTTCTTAAACGGAAATACTTCTTCCATTAAATTAAATTTTCTATATATTATTTCATTTTTAATATTCTCCGAAAATACGAAATTTTCCTCATCGTATTTTTTTAAATAAATCTTCTTCCACATCTCCGGTAATGGTCCGATTTGTTCTTTATGATATATTCCATTTTTAGCAATACTTAATACCTTTTCGGATATATCTGTCGCTAATATCTTTTTATCCCACCATAACTTTTCTTGTTTAAAGAATTCGCTTAATATCATAGCAATAGTATATGCCTCTTCGCCAGAAGAACACCCAGCTGACCATATTCTTAAATCTTTGTCCCTTACTGAATTAACCAAATAAGGAAGTACCTTTTCTCTCAAGTAGTCAAAATGTGCTTTCTCACGCATAAAATATGTATGATTTGTTGTAATTTTATTGAGCAGCGTACTAACTGCCTTTCCACTCTTATCAGAAACTACATATTGATAATATTGAGAGAAATCTTCTATGTTATGCTCTGCTAACACATTATGGAGCCTTCCAATTACCAACATTTTTTTCTCTTCCCTTAGATTAATCCCATAGTTCTCCTTTATATAGCTAGATAATTGAGCAAATTCTTTTTCCGTAATTGAAATCATATAATCACCTTATCTTTAATATTTTCCAAATTCATTATCACTAAGTATTATCTTTTTAGTGCTTGATGTTTTTTTCTCTGAATATCTATCATTTTCTTCCATTAAATTTCTTGTATCTTTATTAAGATTACCATGAATGCTATGATTAATATAATCATTGTTCAAATTAGACATCGAGCTTCTATCACTTGCTAATCTAAACATTTGAACTTGTTCTTTTAAAACTTCTGCCTGACCTGCTAATTCCTCACTTGCAGCTGCACTTTCTTCTGAAGTTGCTGAATTACTTTGTACAACTTGTGATATCTGTATTATTCCTTGTGATATTTGTGAAATTCCTGTAGCTTGTTCTTCAGAAGCATCTGATATACCATTAATTATTTTTGCAACCTCTTCTATATCACTAACAATACTTTCGAGCGCATCTGCAGTTTGATTTGCTATATTAGTTCCATCTTGAATTTTAATAATTGATTCTTCTATTATTTCTGTAGTTTCTTTAGCTGCCTTTGCTGATCTTGCTGCTAAGTTCCTAACTTCTTCAGCTACCACAGTAAATCCTTTTCCATATTGACCTGCTCTAGCAGCTTCTACAGCAGCATTTAAAGCAAGTATATTAGTTTGAAATGCAATTTCATCAATCACCTTAATAATTCTTGATATATTATTAGAAGAAACGTTAATTTCATCCATTGCCTTAAGCATTAATTTCATTTCATTATTTCTTTTCCCTGCATTTGTTTTAGTACTATCTGTTATAATATTAGCCTTTTTAGCATTTTCAGCATTTACTGATATTTGAGAAGATATTTCTTCGATAGAAGCTGTTAATTCTTCAACAGCACTTGCTTGCTCTGTAGCCCCTTGTGATAAAGCTATAGTTGAATCTGCTATTTGTCTAGATCCAACTGTAACTTGTTCTGCTGCAAAGCCTATCTGACCAATTACTTCATTTAATCTATATTTCATTCTTTTCATTTCTTCTGATAATATACCAATTTCATCTTTTGAATTATTAATAATCTCTACATCTAAGTTTCCTTTGCTGATTTCACTTGTTACAGTCATAAGCTTCGATATAGAGTTACTTATAGCTTTTGAAATCATAATGCCAAGTGATAGGGCTATAATTATAGCTGCGACTATTACAAAAATCATAGTCACAACAGCATTATTAACCTCTGCTGAATATTCATTTGATCTACTAAATCCCCCTGATTCCTTTAATTGAAATAAATTATCTACAGAATTATTTATTTGATCAGATAGCTTTTGTGTTGAGTCCTGTCCCATTAAAGCAAGAGCTTCATCTTTCTTGCCTGAAAGAGATAACTCTATAATCGTATCCTTTATTTCATCATATTTGCCTAAAAGTGTATTAAGATTAGAAAACTCGGCTTTTGCTTCATCGCTTTGAAGTGAACCTTCAAATTTTTTTAAACTTTCCTGAATTTTTGCATCATAATTTTTTATTCTATTAGCATAATCACTCATATCTCTTCCATCTCTATACATTGTAATATTATTCAAATTTATCTTAAGTCTTTGAAAAGATATAGATACATTAGCAACATCCGCAATTGATGCTCCATAATTAGTATACAAGTTAGTATAGTTTTGATCTATCTTTTTTATTTTTGTAATTCCTATACCACCAACTATTCCAGCTAATAAAGCCACTACAATAAATCCAATTATTAATTTTGTTCCAACCTTTATATTGTTTAACCACCTCATATTCTTTACCTCCATTAACCACTTATTTTAAATTAAACTTAAATTTTACTATTTATACTGTTGTCATTAATCCGTCCATATCGATTATTAAACTTATATTCCCATCTCCCAAAAGAGTACATCCAGCCAAATCCTTAATATTTCTAATGTTTTTTATATAGTTCGGAAGCGCTTTAACAACTACTTGCTGTTGTCCTAATAACTCATCTACTAAAATGCATACCCACTTTTCATCCTGCTCTATCATTATTAGAATCCCATCTGGCAATTTATCTGTATCAGTTCTTATAGAAAAATGCTCGTTCAATCTAAGTATAGGATAGCATTGACCTCTAACCATAATCATCTCATTATTATCTGGATCTTTTATAATATCGCTTTCTTTTGGTCTAAAAAATTCTTTTATAGAGCTAGTTGGAAGAGTGTATCTGGAATTTCCAACTCTTACATTCATTCCATCTATAATTGCAAGAGTTAATGGTATCTTAATAGTGATACTTGTACCAAATTCCAACACACTATCTATACTGACCGTTCCCCCTATCTTTTCAATATTTTTTACTACAACATCCATCCCTACTCCTCTGCCACTAAACTCTGATACGGCCTCTTTAGTTGAGAATCCCGGCAAAAATATTAGACTAAATATTTCTTTTTTACTCATTTCACTTTCATCTTTAGTAAGTAATCCATTGTTTCTTGCTTTTTCTAGTATCTTTTCTTCATTTAGACCCCTGCCATCATCTTTTACTATAATTAAGACATCACTACCTGCATTTTTAGCTTCTAACACCAGATTTCCTACTTGCTGTTTTCCTTTATCAATTCTTTCTTCTACTGTCTCTATTCCATGATCAATAGAATTACGAACTAAATGCATTAAAGGATCTGATATATGTTCAATTATATTTTTATCTACTTCTGTTTCTTCTCCTATGATCGTTAATTTGACTTCCTTATCCATTTTCTTACTCATATCTCTAACAATTCTATTCATCTTTTGAAAAGTTGCAGAAAGTGGAACCATCCTTATTGACATTACTGTATCCTGCATTTCTGCTATAATTTTACGAAGTTGCCTTGCTGATTTTTGGAAATTATCTATTTCGAGCCCAATTAAATCTGGATTTTGTGTAACCATTGATTCCGAAATTACTAACTCCCCAATAAGATCCATAAGCCTATCTGCCTTAGCCACACTTAGACTTATAAATCCATGATTAGAAGATGTTTTTTCAGCTTTCTTTTCCTCTGCTATATTTTTCTTTTCTTCTTCCTTCTTACTACATTCTTTTTCTATCGCAACCTCTTCAATAACTTCTTTATTATCTAAAAAAGTATCGTCGTCTTCTCCCATAAAGCTAATATCAAGTGCACTTAAAAAAACAGTTTCATTTAGAATTGTTTTTACATCCTCTAAATTTAAATCTGAAGAAAAACATACTTTAAATCCATTCTTTCTAATTTCTTCACAGGCTTTTTCATCATCATCTATTATATTTTCTGGTGAACTGCATATTATTTCAGCTACTTCTGATAGTTTGTGAAGAATGCCAAAGCACCTTATGTTTTCCATTCCGCAATCTTCTGAAAATTGAATTTTAGCTTTGTATTTTTGATTAGATGCGTCCCTTTTACTTTTTGCGCTGGTTATAAAAAATTTTTGCTGCTCAAATTTATTCTCATTAGGAGCTGTATCACTATCAATTGTTTCTATTCCTTTGAGTTCATTTAAAAACTCCTTTATGCTAGTAATTTTATTTGCGCAATCTCCATCTGGTGTATTTCCTTGCTGAATTTTAGAAATTTCGCCTTTGATAAAATCAATTGAATCTAATACAATATCGCTTAATATATTGTTATCAACTTCATCCGGATTATTTTCTCTAAGATAATAAAACAAATCTTCAACAGAATGAGAGAGTCCAGAAATGTTATTAAAAAGCATCATAGCTGATGATCCTTTGACTGTATGCATAATTCTAAATATTTCATCTATCGAATTTGAGAATCCATTTTCTTTTTCTCCATCAATAACTAATTGTTCTAATTGTTCTATAAGCTGAGTTGTTTCAAAAATATACATATCTAACATAGATTCATTTATAAAGCTTTCCGACATCTTAATTCCCTCCTTTTTTGCATATTTCTTATATAAAACGTTAATCTCTCTATATTCTATATTAAATTTTTTATTACAATCTTTTAAGTCACTTAAGTCATTGATTTTGATGCAAAATGCACTACTATACTACACATAAATGCAAATTGCACAAAATATCTTGAATTTTATATAAAAAGAGCATTCAATCTATATAGATTGAATGCTCTGAGTTAGCTATATGTAAAATTTCTTATTAATCTCTTAGCTCTTATCTAGTTAATTTGATTTCTCCTCTGTAGGTACTGGGTATTTACGTACCACAAAAATTTCCACTCGTCTATTTTTAGCTCTTCCATCCTCTGTTGCATTAGATGCTTTGGGCATATGCTCTCCATAAGCCTGTATTGATATCTTCTCCTGATTAATACCACCTGTACTAACCATATAATTTAACACATTTATAGCACGCATAGCACTTAAATCCCAATTTGAACGAAACTTCCCGTTATTAATCGGCACATTATCAGTATATCCTGCAACTTTGATTTCATTATCCAAACCATAAAGCATATGTGAAATTTTTAAAAGCAGTGGTGATACATCTTTTAGTACATCTGCTTCACCTGAATTAAAAAGTACAACATCTTGTATAGAAATTGCCAATCCCTCATTATTAAGATCAACTTTAACTTTATCAGAATAGCCCTCTTCTTTAATTTCCGCTTCTATCATCTTTTTAATTTCAGTCATTTTATCTTCTTCAGCCTTATTATCACTGATACCAGACTCCTCCATAGGAATTGCAGAGTTACCATCTTGATGCATAACACCAGATCCACCAGCAAATATTATATTAAATTCTTTAGCCATTGACTGAAGTTTTGCCTTATCTGTTTGTCCCATGGCAAACATAACGATAAATAGTGCTAGTAGAAGTGTTAACATGTCTGAATATGGAAGAAGCCATGCTTCATCTACATGCTCTTCATGATGTTGCTTTTTCTTACTCATCACTTTTCTCCTTTTAACTAGTTATCATTATTATTTTCTTCAAATCTTATTCTTTGTTTTGGCTCAAGCATTCCTACTAGCTTTCTTTCAATACTCTTTGGATTATTTCCTGCCTGAATAGCTAAAATTCCTTCAAGCATAATATTCATATTTTTTATTTCTTCTTGGGATTTTCTTTTTAACCTATTTGCAAATGGATGCCATATTAAATATCCAGTAAAGATACCATAAACAGTTGCAACAAAGGCTGATTTTATACTTTCTCCAAGCTTTTCAATATCATTAAGATTTCCAAGAGCACCTATTAATCCTATAACAGCTCCTAAAACTCCAAGTGTTGGCGCTGTACCACCTGCTGTTGTAAACGCTGTAGCACCAAGACGGTGTCTATCTTCCATACTCTCAATCTCTATTTCTAGAACTTCTTTTATAAGATCTGGTTCTAAACCGTCAACCACCATTTCTAATCCCTTTTTCATAAACTTATTTTCTAAGCCTTGTATAGTACTTTCAAGAGATAGTAATCCATCTCTTCTAGTTGTCTGAGACATCTCTACAAGCTGTGCTATAATTTCAGCTGGATCTTCTTGCCCCTTAGCACTAAAAAGAACACCAAAAATCTTAGGAAGCTTAGTAAACTCTCCTTTTGGAAAAGAATTTAGCAAGGCTATTACAGTACCACCAATGATTACCAGCATCGCTTCAGCACTCATAAGTACTTGAAGACTTGCTCCCTTTTCTAGCATGGCTGCAACTACAATTATTAAACCTCCAATAAGACCAATTACTAAAAATATATCCATGTTTGTCCCCCTTTATTGTTCTTCGCACGTCATATGATTAAATGTTATCTTTTTATTAGCAATATAACATATAATTACATTTTTTGTCGTTTTTCTTAATCGTTTGGAATCTACAACCTATAACTATAATACCATAATCTTGAACAATCGAAAACTATATTTTGACATATTATATAACATAAATTCTATATATTCTGACCTTATCACATCTTTATTTTCCATTATTCATTTAATTTGTTAAACATGCTAAATTTAAGTTAAAATCTATTTATCAGCATTATCTTTATTGTCGAAATAGAGTTCGCTTTCTGTTATATGAATACAAAAATGCTGCTTTAATACATGGATTATTTAAAAATCTATACTAATTTTATTCAATATAAAACAATTACAAACCTTACTAAACAAAAAAGTAGGTATTGGAGCACTTTACTAATTCATCAAACACTAATTACTACCCCATTATAAATTAATGTACAATTCATCTACGGTTAATAATCACTTAAAGCAATTAAAATCTTTTATATGAATTGTACATCTATTTCTTCATATTTAATAACTAAAATTCTTAGAAATTATATTTTAAATTTCTCTATGGTCTCTTCTAATTTCTTTGCTAGAGTAAGCTGTTCTTTTGCATTAACTGAAATATTCTTCATAGAAGAGATTGAATTACTCGAACTATTTTCTATGCTGTTAGTGCTCTCAGAAGATCTTTGAGACATTTGGGCCATATGTTGAACCGCATCTGATACTTGACTTATTACTTCATTAATTTCCTCAGACATTCTTGCTAATTCGGAGGACATGGAATTTACGAAGTCTGCATCCTTATAATACTGCTTTCCTATATGCGAAAATTCCTCAAACTGTTTATTTACATCCACATCCATGAACTGTAAAAGTTCATTACTACTTAAAGATAGGTCATTGAAAGATTTTTCTACTTTTCCAATAACTTTTTTAACATTTTCAACTGCTTCTGAAGATTGATCTGCAAGTTTTCTAACTTCTTCTGCCACTATAGCAAATCCTCTTCCTTGTTCTCCTGCCCTCGCAGCTTCTATTGCAGCATTTAATGATAACAAGTTTATTTGCTCAGCTATTGCAGAAATAGCATTGGCCATAATCCCAATCTCATGCACTACCTTTCCTTCTTCAATAGCTTTAATAATCTTTTCTTCCTTCTCACGATATACTTTACTTATAGATTGAATTGCCTTATTACTACTATTCTCTACGGTATTTGCCCGTGCTTTTATATTTGTGACATTACTTGTTCCATCCATTGCCTTTTCAGATAATATATTAACGGTCAAGTTTACTTCTTTTACAGATGCAGATATCTCCTCTGCAATTGCACTATTTTCTTGAACACTCGTATTTATTTTCTTTGTTTCTTCATTTACTTCAATTAAATTATTACTTATTTCATTTACAGATATAGTCAAATTTTCACTGGACGAATTTACATTATGTATATTTTCAGTTATTGCACTTATAAGTTCACGTACATTTTGCTGTGCCTTATTCAAAGTATCTGCCGTTTGTCCATATTCATCATATCTCTTTAAAACTAAATCCTCTGAAAAATCGTAATTCGAAAGTCTAGTTGCTAAATTCTTTATTTTAAATAACACTTTTGATGAATCTCTTGATACTGTTATTCCAACAAATAAAGTTATTAAAACAGAGAAAATTCCCAACAGGATAAATTGAATTTTAGTAAAATCTATGGATTCCTTCATGTTACCCTGCGTTTCAACAGCAGCGTTTTCCATTACATCTGTTATCTGATTTATGTCCTCCCTAGATTCTGCAAATTTTTTATTAAACTGTTCCTTATTTTTCACCTCTCCTGTATCTACATCAAAACTATCCAACCAGCCTTGATAATTATTTTGAAATTCATCATAAAGTTCAAACACATTTTTGTTACTTTCCTTATGTTTAATATCTTGTAAAGACTCTTTAATTGGAAGTAATACATTTATAGCACTGCTTGTTCTATCTTTTGCCTGACCTATGTTATCTTTTAAATCTTTTATATTCTTATTCTTATCAAATTCACTTATGTTCGTATCATTTAAATTCTTCTGAGCAACAAGGGCCTGATACATATCTCTATCTGCATTTAATATAAGGCTATTTACCTTATATAACTTTTCATAGTACGTATCTGTTAATGTACCATAAGTATTTGTGATTTTTAGTATTCCTTCTATAGACAAAAATATAACCGCAATCAATGGTATTATCACCATTAACATCAATTTTGTTCTAATCTTTAAATTCTTCAATAAATCCCCTCCCTTTAACAACAAATTTCTTATTTTTATTTTCAAATCGCTTCTATTTTTCAATAATATTATTATTGAAATAAAATATAGTTATTAAGTTCCACATAATTTTACTAATTCCTTTCTATTTTTGTATTCTATTTTAAAAATTTAGTATTTCTAATCTTATATACAGTTATTAATCCGCTAATTTTTGACCATTAATTTATAAACTAAAATAGATAAGTTTAAAGGAGTTATTGATAAAATCAACAACTCCTTTAAGCTTATCTATAAACTTACCTATTTTATAATTCTTCTCCATTTGTCTTTATGACATTTTCATACCAATAATAGCTATCCTTTTTATAACGATTCATTGAAGCGCCTTCTTCTTCTTCACGATCTACGTAAATAAAACCATATCTTTTTTGATACCCATTTAGCCAGCTTAATAAATCTGTTATAGACCATGTACAATATGCAAGTACTTCAGATCCCTCATTAATAGCTTCTTTTAATTCTTCTATATGTGCCTTTAAGTACGCTATACGATAGTCATCGTGAATTTTATTATCCTCAGTCTTTTTATCAAATGCGCCTAATCCATTTTCAGAAATAACTATTGGTAAATCATATCTACTTGTAATAGTTCTGCAGCACATTCTTATCCCCATAGGATCTATTGTCCAATCCCAGTCTGTAGTTTTTAAATATGGGTTTGGAGGATTTTTAAATAATCCAGGAGTTCCACTAATTTGTGCCGATCCTTTTTTTCCTGTTGTATTCATTTCAGCCATTCCAACGCCATCAATTGGGTTATACTCAACAACTGCTGTTTGGTAGTAATTAACTCCCATAAAATCTACTTGAGCTGCGGCCTTCATGAGTTCTGCATCTCCATCTTCAAATACAGGCGCTACCCCTTGACCTTGTAAATATTTCAATGCAGCTTTTGGATATCTTCCGTATGCATAAACATCCATCCACCAAAATGATTGCAAATCATCGTAATCTGCCTTTGCTATATTATTTACCGGATTGCAGTCTATTGCATAGCTAGGTGAAAATGCAAAGCTTGCCCCTATCTTACCATCTGGCACTATTTTTCTAAAAGCAAGCACTGCTTTTGCATGAGCTAAATTTGCATGGTGATTTACTTGATAGAACATCTTTAAATCGTTCTTCTTTCCTGGTGGATGCACTGCCATTACCCATCCAAGACTTGTAAATATGTTTTGTTCGTTTAATGTTATCCAATACTTTACTTTATCTTTATATCGTTTAAACAAGGTAATAGCATAATTCTCATAATCATCAATTATGTTTCTACTTTCCCAACCATTATATTCTTCCTGTAAAGCTATAGGTAAATCCCAATGATATATTGTAACCATTGGCTCTATTCCATATTTTAGACATTCATCTATCACATTATCATAGAATTCTAATCCCTTCTCATTAACTTCACCTTTTCCTTTTGGATAAATTCTTGGCCAAGATATAGAGAATCTATATGTTTTTAATCCCATTTCCGCCATTAATGCAATATCCTCTTTATATCGATGATAATGATCAACAGCTACATCACCATTTGTTCCTTTGAATGTTTTTCCTGGGATTCTTACAAACTCATCCCAATTACTTCTTCCTTTTCCATCCTCTTCTGCAGCCCCTTCTACCTGATATGCAGCAGATGCACTTCCCCATAAAAAATCATCCGGAAAACCATGTTTTTCTTTAAAATACATTCTTTTATCCTCCTACCAACAAACTTTATATTACATCTTTATTAAAATTCTTTTAACAAAATACTATCCTTATTATTAACGACTACTTACAACTCTAGACTACCACAAACTTATTACACTTGTCCATATAATTTATAACTTTTATTTTAAAATGTAATATCTTTTACTAAGCAATAGCATTATTTAATATCCACTCATAAAATTCTGTCTATCCTAATATATGTTGTGATAGTAAATTTACATTTAAGTCTCTAGTAATCTACAAGCTCAGTTATTAATATAATTTATAAGCTTAATCGCAATATATATTAATTTTTTAAAGTACCACGTATGGCTTTTGTAATATAATCTATTTACTTCAATCTAATGCGATAAAATAATCCTATGCCAAATTAATAATACATAATTTCAGCATAGGATCTCTTTATACTTGCTAAGACCTAGAAGTTTCCCTACTATTTTCACGTGGGTTTTTAAAACTAGGAGGTGTTGGTTCAGGATCGTCAAAATACCTTCCAGGCGTTGATAAGTCAAAGTATAATCTAGAATCCTTTGTTACACCAAAATCTTTATTTGATGCTCTATCTTGCACCTTATTTAATGCTTCTCTAAAGAGTGCATTATGTGCTTCCTCTCTATTTAATAGAAAATCTATTGTCTCTTTTACGTATTTATCATTAATTTGACGATATAAATATTCATATACAACCTTTGCTCTTTGCTCAGCTGCTATATCAGATAATAAGTCTGCTGCAATGTCTCCTGTAACATTAACATAATCTGCAGTCCAAGGATGTCCTGATGCATTAATAAGTCCTGGCGCAAGACCTGTCAATACGTGAGTCTCTATTTCTCCTCCAGGAGTTTTAGTATAATCAACTTCATGTCCATTTAGTAAATTTATAGTTTGTGCTACCATTTCCATATGACTTAATTCTTCAGCTGCAATATCTAAAAATAAATCATGAATTTCAGGATCTTTTACCCTAAAACTTTGTGAAAGGTATTGAAGTGCTGCCTTTAGCTCACCATTTGCACCACCTAGCTGTTCTTGCATCAACACAGCATATTGTGGATTTGGCCTCTCTACTTTTACATCTCTAAGTAATGGTTTCTCGTGTTTAAACATTGTACTTGCCTCCATTCATCTCAGTTAAAATTATTTACAAGGTTAGTATTTAATAATCCAATGCTTATTATTCAAAACTCTAAATACATAACTGTGATAAATTTACATTTAGTATTCTAGAACGTTAGCACTTTTAATAAAATTACATTACAGAAACTAAATTATAAAATATATAACGCTTTTCTATTTGATTTGATGCATATTTTTTTTAATTTATAAAAAAATACCTGCATCACTGCAGGTATAAATCTATATTTTTTTATTTGTGGATTACTAAAATTAAATAATATAATTTCTAAAATTTCAGAAATATGTTTATCTCTAAATTGTTATCAACTCATATTCCTTACTGCCTAAACCTAATTCCACAGCATAGTCAATAGCAACTTTCCAATCTGTTTCTGGACTAACATCAGTAAAGTGATCATTATGCTTACAACCACTCTTTTCAAGAAGGCTACCTTTCATAACTGGCTGCTTATTTACTGCATCTGCACAAGCTACATCTAATGCTACTGGATCAAAGGATGCAAACATACCTACATCTGGAACAATCGGTACATCATTTTCCGCATGACAATCACAATATGGTGATACATCAATTACCAAGCTGATATGAAAATTTGGTCTTCCATTTAATACTGCCCATGAATATTCAGCTATTTTCTTATTTAAAATATCATTTGATTCATCTGACGCTGGCATAACAGCATCCATTGGACAAATTCCTATGCAACGACCACATCCAACACATTTGCTGTGATCGATGAGTGCTTTTTTATCTGTTAAACTTATTGCACTATGTGCACAGTTTTTAGCACACATACCACATCCAACACATTTATCTTCATAAACACTAGGTTTTCCACTACTATGCATTTCCATTTTTCCTGCGCGCGAACCGCATCCCATACCTATATTTTTTAAAGCGCCTCCAAAACCTGTTAACTCATGTCCTTTAAAATGATTTAATGATATGAATATATCTGCATCCATAATCGCATGTCCTATTTTAGCTTCTTTTACATATTTCCCACCAGTAACTGGAACCAATGCTTCATCAGTCCCTTTTAAACCATCTCCAATTAATATATGGCAACCTGTTGAAAACGGACTATATCCATTTTCATATGCTGAATTTAAATGATCTAAAGCATTCTTTCTGCCTCCTACATATAGAGTATTGCAGTCTGTTAAAAATGGATTTCCTCCTAATTCCTTAATAGTATCTACCACAACTTTAGCAAAATTAGGACGCAAAAATGCTACATTTCCTGGCTCCCCAAAGTGAATTTTAATTGCTGCATATTTCTTCTCAAAATCAATTTGATCAATTCCTGCACTCTTAATTAAACGTTTTAACTTCTGTAGCAAATTTTCCTTAGCTGTTGCTTGCATATTAGTAAAATATACTTTCGATTTTTCCATTTTAAATCCCTCCAAATTATTTATAAGCTAATGTACTAATTTAATTATAGATTTTAGAGTTAACTCTAAGTCAATACATATAATAAAAAAATCTGGTAAAATTAAAAAGTAATATTCTAAAAACTAGTAATGTTAAAGTTGAGGAAATTGTTTTAGATATTAAATAATATTGAAAGAAAAGCAATATTTAATTAGACCTATAAGACATTGCAATTTGTATTATTCTATATTAAAAAAATCACGACATTTGATTATTAATTATCGTGATTTTTTAATTTGCTCATTATAATATTACTTTATATAATTATTTTCTATTCTTTTCAATCCATTCAACCGCGAAGTCTACAATTTCTCGTTGTCTCATGAATCTTACATCCGCATTCCCTATTTTTGTATTTTCAACTCTATACTTTTTCTCAAAATCAATTCCTATATCCATAAAATCTTCACCATCAACATATAACGTTGAATACGTAACCCATTTACGCTCACCATCTTTCATCATTGCACAACTGTTTTCCTCCATATGCTTTGATGGGTAATCAGCTCTTTCATCTGCTAAATGAATAGATGTATTTTTATCATATCCAGTTCCCAATAGTAATACATATCCATCTAAATCATATAATTTCCCAATTGGAGAACTTTCACCAAAAATATCGCTTAAATCATGGTTGTTTATTAAATATTGTGCATTTTTTCCCCATGCAGCAAAAGACCTTACAGGATGATCACTTCTTAAAACACCTGGCCACTTTCTAAACATTTCTGCTACTGCTCCCATTGAATTTGTTGGAGTAATATCCTTATCATAAGCCGGCCAATTATCTCTTATAATATCCCACCATTCTATTGGTTCCTCCCAATGTACACCATATGCCGGATCCATGTTTTTCCATGTCTGTGTAGGTATAATTATAGTTCCATCTTTTCCAACTAGCTCCATTAATGCTTCAATTATGATTTGTGGGCCTCCACAAACAAATCCAAAGCTTTTCATTGAAGTATGAACTATAATATTTTGTCCACTTTTTATACCAAGTTGTTGCAGCGCATTTACTATATCTTTTTTAATTACAATTTTTCTATCACCCATACCCTTTCCCTCTCAACTTTAATATTTAATTTTTATTATCTCTTCTATATTTCATAGGCGTGCAACCTACTATATTTTTAAATAGCCTATTAAAAGTTTTAATGCTATTAAATCCACAGTTATAGGCTATCTCTGCAATAGTTTCATCTTCCTCAATTATACGCCACTCTGCTTTTTTAATTCTATAATTATTTAGATAATCTAAAAATGTTACCCCAGTATTTTCTTTGAAAAACTTTGTAAAGTAATATTTACTAAAACCTATAGATTTTGAAATATCATCTAAATCAATATGCTCTTGATAATTACTATCCACATATTGAAATACACTATCCATTTTCTTTAATCTTTCCTTTTCACGGCTTAGGTCTTCAGATGAATATGCTTGCTTAGGTATATATCTAAGTAGTATACCTGCCAGATCATATAATCTAGCTTTTATTATTAACTTATATCCTTCCTCAGCCTTACTATATTCATTGATAATCTCATTTATGTGCCTCTCCATTAGTGCATGAATTTCATTCCCCATGGTTAAATGTATTGATTGATTCCACATAGGTTTTATTATTTTAGCATCTTTTGTTCCTGAAAGAAAATTATCATATATGGAAGTTCTAAATTGTATTACAGCTCTATTACTGAAATTCTTTTCTTTAAAAAAACAATGTATTTCTCCACCACCAATTATAAGTATGTCCCCTTGTTTTAAATTATAAGTATCTCTATTAATACATGCCTTTAGTGTACCTTCCACAAGATAAATAATTTCTATATCTTCATGCCAGTGATGTGGTGTATTAGAATATCCATCATTAAAAAACAATCTAAAAGGAAATTCAGATTCTAATACTGTTTTTTCAAAACTCCCATGCATAAATATCTCCTCCAAAATAATTACAATTAAGCTTCTTGATTAATTTCTATAACTCTATCACTTTCTTCTTGATAACTGATTCACGAATACTCTCCATAAGCTTAATAACCCTCATTACCTCTGTATTCTTTACAAGAATTTCTTCTTCTCCTCTTATAGCTCCCATAACATTTCTATAAAAGTCCTTAACATCAGAATTAACAATTTTAAGTGCTTCTTCTTTAATTGTTTCCTCTGTCCTAGGCGCCATAGTTTTTGTTAATCCGGCAGCTGTTCTAATAGGAATTGCATCATTTTTACTGCTATCAGTAATACGAACGACTTTGCCTCTTAAATTCCAATCATCTATTACAGCTGTGCCATTTTGACCTAACACATACCAGCGCGGTAAATTTATAAAATTACTTGTTCCAACTTCTACAACGTAAATTAATCCGCTTTCAAATTCTAACTCAGCAGTAAATCCATCATCCACAAGTTCATTGGTAACATGAGTAAATCTAGCATATACTGATTTTATCCTTTCATTAATCATCATGCATGCCTGGTCAATAATGTGAACACCCCAATCTAAAAGCATTCCACCACCATGTTCTTCTTCTTGTCTCCAATCACCTGGTATGCCACGAGATCCATGTACTCTAGACTCTATTCTAAAGACATTTCCTAAGATAGCTTCATCATATATCTTTTTTACAGTTAAAAAATCCTCATCCCAACGTCTATTTTGATGAACAACCAAAACTTTATCCATTTCTTCTGCTATATCTACCATCTTCTTAAATTCTAAAGATGACATTGCTGCTGGCTTTTCACAAATTACATTTTTGCCAGCTTTTAATGAACTGATTACTATCTCTTTGTGTACATCATTTGGTGTTGCACATAAAACAATATCTACTTTCTCATCTTCTAAAAGCTCTTTAAAAGAATTATACGGATTTATTCCATGCTCTCTAGCAAATGCTTGTCTATCTTCTTTAATATCATAAGTACCGCAAACAGTCAAATTATCAATTCCTTCAATTAGCTCACGATGCCAATTTCCCATGCCTCCCAATCCAACTATTGCTAAATTGAACATCTCATTACACATTGTTTTATTTCTCCCTATCAAATTTTTATAATTATGCCCAAAACATATCACCTTTAGTTTCAAAAATAATTGCATCTTTTAAACAATTTATTGCTTTTATCAACCCTTCTTCTGTTGTCATCAAACTATCCTCATGTTCTATACTCAACGCATGATCATATCCAACCATTCTCAATGCAGAAACAATGTCCTTCCAATAGCCAATATCATGTCCATAGCCGACAGAACGAAAAATCCAAGAACGTTCAATTTCCTTACCGTAATGGCCTACATCTAGCACGCCGTTTATTGGACAATTTATTTCATCTATCTTTGTATCCTTTGCATGAAAGTGGAAAATAGCATTATGCTTTCCGAGCTCCCTAATTGCTGCCACTGGACTAACTCCTTGCCAAATTAAGTGACTTGGATCAAAATTAGCACCAATTTCTGGCCCTACAGCTTCACGCAATCTTAATAAACTTTTAGGATTATATACACAAAAACCAGGATGCATTTCAATGGCTATTTTATCTACACCATGAGCCTTTGCAAATTTCACTTTTTCCTTCCAGTAAGGAATTAAAACTTTATTCCATTGATAATCTAATATTTCAATAAAATCCTCTGGCCATGGGCAAGTAACCCAATTTGGTTTTTGGGAAGTTTCACTGTCACCAGGACAGCCAGAGAAACAGTTTAATATTCTTACTCCCATTTTTTCGCACATTAAAATTGCATTAGTCAAATCATCATCGAATCTTTTTGCTATTTCCTTATTTGGATGAATTGGATTGCCATGACAACTAAATCCACTGATTTCTAAACCGCTTCTTTCTAAAATAGATTTAAATTCGACAAACTTTTCTTCATCTTTTAATAAAATTGCTGGGTCACAATGGTGTTTCCCTGGATAACCTCCGCAACCGATTTCAATTGTTTGTACACCTTTACTTGCCAAAAAAGAACAAGCATCTTCAAAAGATCTATCTTGTAAAACTGGATTAAACACACCTAATTTCATATAAATTCATCTCCATAAAATATAATATTATTAATTATTTAAAATATACAGCCTTACCAGTTTTAGCAGACTCATATATTGCTTCTAATATTTGAGTAACTATTAAAGCTTGTTCAGGCCTAACCACTAATTCATCACCATTAATGATTGCATTATAGAACGTACTTTGTTCTATATCAGGAGCATTATCTTCTTCTCCATCATAAAAAGCAACCCCAGTAGCATCTAGTGCCGGCTTTTCTATACATTGTTTATTATACTTAACAGAATTTATCCTCAAACCATCTTTCATATCAGCACCAGCTTTTGTACCACATAAAGAAGTTTTAGCTTCATCAACATCAAGACTATTTAGTGCCCAGCTTGATTCTAGATTTATTGTAGCGCCATTTTTCATCTTAATAAATCCGAAAGCTGAATCCTCTACTGTAAACATCTCTTTATCCCAATCGCCCCAAGCATTTCCTGTACATGTTTGATCCCCTAACTTGTAGTATACAGATCCTAGTACACACTCTGGTTCATAATTATCCATCATCCAAAGTGTTAAATCAAGAGCGTGAGTACCTATATCGATTAATGGACCTCCACCTTGTTCATCTTCATTTAAAAATACTCCCCAAGTTGGAACAGCTCTACGTCTTATTGCATGTCCTTTTGCATAATAGATCTCACCTAAATCACCATTTTCGCATGCAGCTTTTAAATATTTTGAATCTGCTCTGTATCTATTTTGATAACCTATAGTTAGGATTTTGCCAGTTTCTTGCGCTACTTCAAGCATAGCCTTAGCTTCAGCGTATGTTTTAGCCATTGGTTTTTCACACATAACATGCTTATCAGCTTTCATTGCTTCAATAGATATATAGCTGTGTGATTTATTTGGAGTTAAGACGTAAACGGCCTTAATATCTTTTTCTTTTGCTAAAAGAAGTTTGTAGTCAGTATAAATCCTACTTTCTTCTTTGCCATATTTAGCTTTTGCTTCTATAGCCTTTTCCTCTATCAAATCACAAAATGCTTCTATTTCTATATTTTGATTCTTTTTTATTGCTGGTAAATGCTTTCCGTTTGCAATACCTCCACATCCTATAATAGCAACCTTTAATTTCTTTTCATTGCATGTATTCTCCATAACAATTCCCGACTTTCATAGCTTATTAAACCTTAAAGTTTGAAGTCAGTTTTTCACTTCCTTTCATAGTAAATTATCATAATTTATTACTCTTATGAATGATACGTATCATTGTCTTTCATAAATAATTCTATACTTAAATTCGTCTATTTACTCGCCATTAATTGCTTAGTTATTCTCAAATATTGTTTTGCGCATATTCTTTGAATGTTATGATACATTAATTTACCACTTTAGATTTAAAACAAAATATTCATTATCTATATTATAATTATTAATAGACTTGTTAATTTCAAAAAAAATCTTTCCTCCCTCCTCACCCCAGCCTTTTTCCGCCACCAATTCAAACATAATTTTTCCTTCTCCTAATCCATTATTTAAAAACCATAAAAAGAAAAACCTTATTTTATTAAAATAAAGTCTTTCTATTCCTCTTATATCTTATTTTTTTCTTATCCAGCAACTCTTAATTGATAATTAGGCTTTACCCTGATCCTACTAAAATCCTCTTGTCCCCCTGCTATACCTTAAATACCCAATCAACTCTTAACTCTACTTTCGCTACAATGAATAAATAATACAGTTGATATATTTAGATATTCTCTAAAGGGCACTAATAACAAAGGAAATGCTTATTAATAAACTATTATTTTAATTGCCACCGACTACTTATTATCGGTGGCAAATGGGTGGAATTGCTTCCACATAATCTTATGAAATCCTCACAACTAAAGCTATTCCCTAATTAATTTAGCGACAGTTTCCACATGCTTTGTATTTGGAAACATGTCTACAGGCTGCACTTCTATTGTTTTAAATCCCAAACCTTCTAAATGTTTTAAGTCCCTTGCTAAAGTGCTAGGGTCACATGATACATACACTACTCTTTTAGGCTTAGCTTCTCCTATAGCATTTAGCAAATTGATATCACATCCCTTTCTTGGGGGATCCACAACTATTATGTCTGGTTTGATTCCATTTTTTATTAACTCCGGAATCACTTCTTCAGATTTTCCTACATAAAATTCCGAGTTGTCTATTCCATTTATTTTTGCATTATCTACCGCATTATCTATCGCCTGTTCTACCATTTCAACTCCATAGACTTTTCTTGCCTTCTGAGATAAGAATAATGTTATTGTACCAGCACCGCAATATGCATCAAAAACAATCTCATTTCCACTTAAATCTGCATATTCTAAAGCTTTATTATAAAGCGCTTCTGTTTGAATAGGATTTATTTGAAAGAAAGATAATGGCGAAATATTAAATTTATACTTACCTATATAATCAGAGATATAATCCTGTCCCCACAAAGTTATACACTTGTCACCGAGAACTAAACTATTATTTTTAGTATTTATATTCTGAATTATTCCCTTTAAATTTTCAACCTCTAACCTAATATTCTCTATTAGTTCTTCTTTCTTAGGAATTTCTTTATCGTTGGTAATCAGAACAACCATAATTTCATTGGTTTTAAATCCCTTTCTCACCATTACATTTCTAATTAGTCCTTCACTAAAAAATAAATTATCTTTCCTAGCAGGTAATATAGAATGCTTTTTCATCCAATTTCTTATTATTTTTATGATTTTATCAGTTTCTTCATCTTGAATTAGACACTTATCCATATCAACTACTTCATGTGTTTTTTCACTAAAAAAGCCCATTGAAAGTTCATTGTCTGTCAATGCAATTGAATATATTCCTTTATTTCTATATCTGTATGGAAATTTCATCCCTACAGTATTTTGAACTATATCCCCCGATAATCCACCAATTCTTTCTATGCAATCCTTAACTCTATTGTATTTGAATTTTAATTGCGAATCGTAATTAGAATGCATTAGAGTACAACCACCGCATTTTTCATAATAATTACATTCAGGTACAGTTCTTTCGTCACATTTTTCTACTATATCTATAAGCTTTCCATAAGAATAATTCTTTTTATTCTTGATTATTTCTATCTTTACAGTTTCCCCTATCAAAGCTCCTGGTATAAATATTGGATATCCATCTATCTTTGCGACACCCTCACCTTCATATCCCAAGGAATCTATTTTTACAATATACTCTTTATTTCTCTCTAACACATGTACACATCCTTCATTGTTAGTATCATTTCTTAACTATAATTTTCAAATCAATATTTAAAAATACTTTCTACATTTTATCATATCTTATTCATTTATTTAAGATATTTATAAATTCTTATATCCAATTAAGAACAAACTCTTAACTATTAAATTTCCACTTAATGGATATTATATTTAGACTTGACATTTCAATAATCTCCTATAAAAATCAAATAATTTACTTATGCTACAATTTATTTTATCGGGTAATAAATAAGTAATTATAATTATGATATCTAGATTTAATCAACATCTTAGTACCATTAAATTATATAATTTTCCTAAAATAAAAAAAGAGCACCTTGCGGTGCTAATACAGAATCAGTTGCCATTTAATTCCATAATCATTAAATTATTATTTCTCTTTTAGAGCAATAATATACATTATATATTAAATATCCTATCTTTAAATGTTAATTTTTTGTTAACTTTATATATTTCTTAAAATTTGATTACATATTTATCATCTTAAGTGCATGTATATATTGGATTTTATGCTTAAGGAGCATTTAAAACCTTCCATGTAAAAAAATCGCAGGCGACTGTGGTTAAGTTCCGTATTGTACTTCGCACTCTTTTCATATGTGTAGATTTTTTTCACGCATCTGCCTTTTCGAACGCATGTGAGAAAAATCTGCACATCAGAAATAGCAGCTCTGCTGCATATAAGAACATTTTATGCAGACGAATAAGATTTCTTTTTTTATTCTTTTTAAAATACCAAAACTATTTAATCAACCTTTTTTATGTTATCCACAGATTTTACTTGAATATAAATTCCTAAAGAATAAAAAAGGACTTTGGTAAGATTCTTACCAAAGTCCCTTTATATATATTAAAAAATTATGTTTCAAATATTATTTTACTTCGCTAATCTTTAAAAGATTTGTTGCACCAACTTGGTCTACAGGAACTCCAGCTGCTAACACAACTATATCTCCTGATTTAACAAATTCATTATTTTTAGCTATTTCAACTGATCTTTCTAACATTTCATCAGTAGATTCCATTTTATCAGCAACTACTGGATATACTCCCCATGAGAATGCTAATTGTCTAGCAACTATTGGATCTGGAGTAACAGCTATAATTGGGCATTCTGGTCTACATTGAGAAATTCTCTTAGCAGTTGCACCAGTTTGAGTTGAAGTAATTACTGCTGCTGCTTCTAATTCATTAGCTGCATTACTAGCTGCTCTTGAAATAACTCCTGCTATAGCTGGAATATGTGTTTTAGCTTGAGAAACTGCTACTTTATATTCTAAAGATTTTTCAGTTTCTTCAGCAATCTTAGCCATTGTAGCTACAGCTTCTACTGGATAATCTCCATTAGCACTTTCTCCTGATAACATGATTGCATCAGTACCATCTAAGATAGCATTAGCAACGTCTGAAACTTCTGCTCTTGTTGGTCTTGGATTTCTCATCATAGAATCTAACATTTGAGTTGCAGTTACAACTGGTTTACCAGCTGCTTTACATTTTTTGATGATCATCTTTTGAACTGCTGGAACTTGTTCTATTGGAATTTCAACACCAAGATCTCCTCTAGCTACCATTATAAGGTCTGAAGCTTCTAAGATTTCATCTAAGTTATCAACACCTTCTTGGTTTTCTATCTTTGAACAGATAAGGATTCTTTCTCCACCATTTGCATCAAGTATTTCTCTGATAGTCTTTACATCAGATGCTTTTCTTATGAATGAAGCAGCTATCATAGTAACTCCAACTTCACAACCGAAGATTAAATCTGATTTATCTTTTTCAGTAAGAGCTGGTAATTGGATTGATACTCCTGGTACGTTAACTCCTTTATGAGTTCCAACGAATCCAGTGTTTTGAACTTCACACTTAATAGCGTTACCTTCAACAGATTTAACAGTTAATCCTACTAAACCATCATCTATTAAAATTGTATTTCCTGGCTTAACATCATTTGCTAGTCCTGCATATGTAACTGAACATTTAGTAGTATCACCAACTACATCCATATCTCCAGCATATACTGTAAATTCAGAACCCTTAGCTAATTCAACTTTCTTTGGTTCAAATTTACCAGTTCTTATTTCTGGTCCTTTTGTATCAAGAATTATTGCAATTTCTCTATTTAACTTCTTTGATAGTTCTTTAACTTTCTTAATTCTTCCACCGTGTTCTTCATGGTCTCCATGTGAAAAGTTATGTCTTGAAGCATTCATTCCTGAAAGAACAACCTTTTCTAATATTTCCATATCTTCACTTGCAGGGCCAATAGTACAAATCATTTTAGTTTTTCTCATTAAACTAACACTCCTCTTTCTTCGATTAGGCACATAAAATAAAATAATGTTACAAATATGCAAAATAAGCAAGCATGTTGATTCATTATTTTTTGATTGTACCTTATTTATAAAATTTATATAAATAAACTATAAGCTAAATTATTATGATAATACTTGAGCAATATCATAAAGTTCTTTATCAAATTTACTTTCCATATCAAGAGCTTCATCTATATCTTGGTCTATTATTTTATTATCTCTAATTCCTATTACTCTTGAAGTTCCACCTTTTAATAATACTTCTATAGCCTTTGCTCCCATTCTTGAAGCTAAAACTCTATCTGTAGCAGTAGGACTTCCTCCTCTTTGAATATGACCTAAGATTGTTGCTCTTGTTTCAATTCCAGTTACTTCTTCAACGTACTTTGCAAGTTCAAATGCTCCTCCAATTCCTTCTGCAAGCATTATTAGATTATGCATTTTTCCTTTATTTTTACCTTCTAAGATAGTTCTACAAAGTGCATCTTTATCAAATTCCATTTCAGGAATTATAATTGCTTCTGCGCCTCCGCAGATACCTGCATATAAAGATAAATCTCCGCAGTCTCTACCCATAACTTCTACAATTGAAACTCTTTCATGTGAAGTTGAAGTATCTCTAATTTTATTTATAGCATCTACAACGGTATTTAAGGCTGTATCAAACCCTAAAGTAAAGTCTGTGTAAGCTAAGTCATTATCAATTGTTCCTGGTAAACCTATTGTTTTAATTCCAAGCTTTGATAATAATTTTGCACCCATAAATGAACCGTCTCCACCTATAACTACTAGAGCTTCAACACCATAAGCTTGTAATATTTTTGCAGCCTTTTTTCTTACTTCTTCATTCTTGAATTCAGGACATCTAGCAGTCCTTAAAATTGTTCCACCTCTTTGGATTATATCAGATACTGAATTTCTATCCATGCTGAATAATTCTCCATTGATAAGTCCACTATAACCTCTTTGTACTCCCATAACTTCAATTCCGTTATGAAGCGCAGTTCTTACTACTGCTCTAATTGCAGCATTCATGCCTGGTGCATCTCCACCACTTGTTAACACAGCTATCTTTTTCATAATATATATTTCCTCCTTAAAATACCGCAAAGGGACCTTAAATGACCCTTGTGTACATAATATAACCATAATTTATTAATCAAGAATTATTGTACATAAATTTGAACCAATTATCAATGATATTTAACCATTTTCTGATATTATTCTAAAATAAATGTCTAAATTTTATGAAAAATTTCACAATACAAATAATTTGAAAATTATTTTACTGAATTTATGACTATACACCGCTAAATATCATATTTTTTCATATAAGCTATCTTCATTTATAACAAGGATAGTAACTGCATTTTTATAATAGTTTTAGTGTTATAAAGCAATGAACGTAATTTGTCTTCTCTATTATAACCAATAATCGATAAATTTATATAAAATAATATAATTTTTGTGATATTAATTTTTGTAATATTTTTCATTTGTATATTTACTAAATTTTTAATCGCATCTCGTTTCTAATTATGAATCTAATACCTTAACATTCTCATCTCCTAAAGTTTGTCTCAATAAATTCATAACATCACTATCTAGGGAAATCCATCTATCTCTTGGCACCCTGAACTTTTGTTTTCCTTGGCTCTCAAATATATAAATAGGCGTATCTCCAATATATTCCTTTATCAATAATTCTTTTAATTTTTTACTTAGAACAGTAGCTGCCACCTTATCATCAACTCTTAAATATACCTTTGAAGTATTGACCTTCTCTAAAGGTTCTATACTTTCACAAATAAGTTTTGGTGGCTCATCTTCTTTCAAACTTAATCTTCCTTTAACTATTACCAAACTATCTGTTACGCATAATTCTTTTACTTTCTCCAAAGTTTTAGGGAACACTATTACTTCAATCGTTCCAGTTAAGTCTTCAAGTTTTAGGAATGCCATTATAGAATTATTTCTTGTTACCTTCTGATTAACATTAGCAAGTATTCCTCCAAGGATTACTCTATCATTATCTTGTAATGCATCCTGCCTGTTAAACATATTAATTTCACCCATATCGCTCTCTAGAGAATCATCTAAAGTTTCCTGTACTAAAAATATTTTCGAAATCTCATTTGTGGTCTGCATTTTCAGACTTTGAGCATAGTCATCTAGAGGATGCCCAGTAATATAAAGTCCCGTCATCTCCTTTTCCATAGCTAATAAATTACGCTTAGTAAATTCCTTAATATTAGGATAGTTTACTTCTGGATTTTTTAATTCTTCACTTGCAAATAGGCTTATTTGCCCATCAATATTTCTTCTCTTATCACTAGATATATTATCAATTAATTTTTCATGAACAGCTAACATCTTAGATCTAAAAACATCAAAATCATCTAGAGCCCCAGCCTTTATTAAACATTCAACTGCACGCTTATTTATTGATGATGGATCCATTTTATTTATAAAATCGACCAACGATTCAAATTTACCCTTTTCTTCTCTTGCTTTCACTATGCTTGCAACAACATTAGTTCCAACATTCTTTATAGCTGCTAATCCAAATCTAATCTTGTTCTCTTTAACAGTGAATTTAGAAAAACTTTCGTTTATATTAGGTGGTAAAACTTGTATTCCAAGTTCTTCTGCTATGCCGATATAGTATGCTACCTTTTCACTGATTCCCATGATTGAATTAAGCATTGCTGCAATCATCTCTACTGGATAGTACTTCATAAGATATGCTGTTTGATATCCAACAACTGCATATGCCGCTGCATGGGATTTATTAAATGCATACGAAGCAAAGTCCATCATAGAATCGAAAATTTTATTAGCTATTTCCTCTGAAATTCCATTTCTCACGCATCCTGGTACTATTACTTCATCATTTTCAACAATACCATGAATGAAATTTTTTCTTTCTTCTTCCATAACCTTATGTTTTTTCTTTGACATAGCTCTTCTAACCATATCACTACGTCCCATGGAGTATCCAGCTAAATCTCTAACAGCCTGCATTACTTGCTCCTGATATACTAAACATCCATACGTAACACTTAATATAGGCTCTAATTCTTTAGTTAAATACGTAACTTTTTCTGGATTTTTCTTTCCTTCTATGTATCTAGGAATTTCAGCCATAGGTCCTGGTCTATAGAGCGATATTCCCGCAATAATATCTTCTAATGAATCAGGTTTTAATTCCTTCATGAATGAAGTCATTCCTGGCGATTCAAGCTGGAATACTCCGGCTGTCTTGCCTTCCCCTATCATTTTATATACTTCTTTATCTTCAAAGTCTATTTTATCTAAATCAATATCTATCCTTCTATTTTCTCTAATCATATTTATAGCATCATTCATAACCGTCAATGTTCTAAGTCCTAAGAAATCCATCTTAAGCAGCCCAAGCTCTTCCAATGTTGTCATTCCAAATTGGGTTACTATCATTTCTTCATTCTTCTGTAGTGGAACATATTCAACTAATGGCTTTGATGCTATAACAACACCAGCAGCATGAGTAGAAGAATGCCTTGGAAGTCCCTCTAAATCCTTTGAAACATCTATTAAAGCCTTTACTCTTTCATCTGTATCATAGGCTAATTTAAGCTCTGGATTTAAGTCTAATGCCTTCTCTATAGTTATTCCAAGCATTGTTGGTATCATCTTAGCTATTCTATCAACCTCTGCATAGCTATAATTCATAGCTCTTCCAACATCCCGTATACATAGTCTAGCTGCCATTGTACCAAACGTTATTATCTGAGAAACATTACTTGCTCCATACTTCTCAACTACATAATCAATAACTTCTTGTCTTCTTTCATAGCAAAAATCACTATCTATATCAGGCATTGATACTCTCTCTGGATTTAAGAAACGCTCAAAGATTAAACTATACTTAATCGGATCTATTTTTGTAATTCCTAACGTATATGCAACTATTGAACCTGCTGCAGATCCTCTACCTGGCCCTGTAGGTATTCCACTTTCATAAGAAAATCTAACAAAATCCCATACAATCAAAAAGTAATCAATATATCCCATTTGCTTTATTACTTGAAGCTCATATTCTAATCTATCAACATATTCTTTAGCTTCTTCATAATTTGCTACAACCTCTTCAATTTTACTATAGTTCAAACTCTGATTTCTAAGATTTTCAAATACACTATATCTATCTATCAGACCTTTATAGCAAGTATCCCTAAGATAGTCATAAGGATCTTGACCTTCTTCTAGCGGAAATTTTGGAAGCTTAGATTCGTGAAACTTATATTCATAACTACACTCATCGGCTATCTTAATGGTGTTCTCCAAAGCCTCAGGAACATAGGAAAACATATCCCACATTTCATCTGCTGATTTTAAATAAAACTGATCTGAAGGATATCTTCTTCTATGAGGATCATCAATGGTTTTAGCTGTTTGTATACACATTAGTACATCATGTGATTTAGAATCTTCCTTACTTATGTAGTGAACATCGTTGGTAGCAACTAGTGGTATACCAGTTTCATTAGATAATTTTATATTTTCTTCATTTACTCTCTTTTGTTCTTCCATTCCATGATTTTGTAACTCAATATAAAAGTCACCGTTAAAAATTTCTTTGTATGTTAAGGCTGTCTCTTTTGCTTTTTCATAATTACCTTTAAGATGGTAAGATTGTACTTCACCACCTAAACAAGCACTCAAAGCAATTAACCCTTCACTATGTTTTCTTAAATATTCATAATCTATTCTTGGCTTATAATAAAATCCTTCAATAGATGCAACTGATACTATTTTCATTAGATTTTCATATCCAATTTGATTCTTTACTAATAAAACCAAATGGTAAGTTGAATTTTCTTTGTCTGGCTGCTTTATATGTCTAGATTTTGGTACGACATAAACTTCACATCCTAAAATAGGTTTTATATCATTTTCCTTTGCTGCCTTATAGAAATCTACAAGCCCATATAAAACTCCATGATCAGTAATAGCAATACTCTTCATACCTAATTCTTTTGCCTTCTTCATGAGCTTTCCTATTTTCCCTGATCCATCAAGTAAACTATATTCTGTATGCAAATGTAAATGACAAAATTGTTTTTCTTCCATTATCCTCACCTCCTCTTTAAATTACAGTTAATTTAAAGTTTAAAATTTACAGTTTATTTAGAATTTTTCTAACCAAACTATAAATCTTAAACCATATGTTATTTAGAAATCTAAAGTTTTACTGCCTTCCATATATGGCCCTATAACCTTTTTAACTTTTTCAACATGAAATTCATTCACGTCATACGATAAATAATCTTCCTTATTATCAAACCTTGTTATGATTCCAACATCATAACTTCTATCACTTTTTATTACGTCTACCCCTACTTCTAACTGCTTTAATTCCTTGATCATTCCAGTCATAGATAATAAAGTTTTTTCTACAAACTTTAAATTTTCTGTTGTTGGCTCTTTCAATTTAAATAATACAATGTGTGTAAACATAACATCCTCTCCCTTTAATTTTATTATTTGCTTGTTCGTAATTCCTCTGCTATCTTTTCTATTTTTCTTAATCTATGATTTATTCCCGATTTTCCTACTGGAGGATCTAGCATTTCTCCTAATTCCTTCAGTGATTCATCTGGATAATTCAACCTAAGCTCTGCAATTTCTCTTAAATTATCTGGCAATCTTTGCAACCCAATCTGTGATTGGATAAGTTTTATGCTTTCAACCTGTCTTACTGCTGCATTTACAGTTTTAGAAAGATTTGCTGTCTCACAATTCACAAGTCTATTTACATTATTTCTCATTTCCTTCATTATTCTTATATTTTCGATCTCTAAAAGCGATGAATGAGCTCCTATTACATTAAGCAAATCTACTATTTGTTCTCCTTCTTTGATATATACTATAAAACTATTTTTTCTTTGTATAACCTTAGAATTTAAACTGAAAGTATTGATTAAATTCGATAAATCTTTTGCATATTCTTCACTGTGCGTTACAAATTCCAGATGATAAGTTTTTTCTGGATTACTTATGCTTCCTCCGCCGATAAACGCTCCTCTTATATATGCTCTTTTTATATCTTCATCTTTAAAAATATACTCCTCTATTCTATAGTCCAAGCTCATTATTCCATCAATTTCTTTGAGTATTCCAGTATCGCTTAATAATCCTCTAACACCCATTTCTTCAGAAATTACTACCATATAGATATTATTCTTCTTTAAAGAGTTACTCTTTTTTACCATTAACTTCGAATGTATATTAAAATGATCCTTTAAAAGTGTAAAAATTAATCTAGCACTAGCTGGGTTTTCTGTGGTCATTTTAAAACTAAGTCCACTTCCACTAAAAGCTAATGTACCACTAACCTTCATAATAGCCGATATTTCTGCTAACGCCTCTTCCTTCGAAATATCTATATATCTGCATATCTCTCCTTTAACTTTAGATGAAAATGACATTCTGTTTCCTTCCTTATCTATAAATTTTCTTATAGTTTAATTAATCAATTACTTTTCCTTTTTCTTCTCTGACTCTTTCTTTAATACGTTGCGATAAATACATATATTCTATTATCTTTTTCTTATCATATAAAAGTTTCTTTTCCATTATTGTATCTACTAATATTTCTGCCAATTTATCTGAATCATGCTTAACTAATCCATTTTTAACTTTTACTAAATCATCACCGACTATTTTTACACCTAGACTATTAATATCTTCTCTATCTAATTTAACAAGATCTGCACCATCTTTTTGATATTTTTCTTTTAGTTCCTCTGTTATTTCTCCTGTATTAGCAATTACATAATCAACAATATCTTTCCCACCATATTTGAATAAAACCTTTAAGTGGTCTGATACTTTAAAACCTGTAGTCTCTCCAGGTTGAGTCATTATATTTGAAATATATATTTTGATAGCACTACTCTTCCTAACTTCTTTTGCAATATCTTTAACAAGCAAATTAGAAGTTATACTTGTATATAGGCTACCCGGCCCCATAACTATAGCATCTGCTTCCTTTATGGCTTCTAATGCCTCCGGAAGGGCTTTTGCATTCTCAGGAACTATTTTCAATTCTTCTATTCTAGATCTTTGTTCAATAGCCTCTTCGGGAATTTGTGATTCACCTTTTACTATGTTACCATTTTGTAATTTTGCAACCAATTGCATATTATCCAAAGTAACAGGTATAACTTTACCTGTTACAGCTAATACAGAACTCATTTTCTGAACTGCTTCCTCAAAGTTATCAGATATTCCAGCCATAGCTGCTAAGAATAAATTTCCAAAACTTTGATTCTTTAATCTTCCATCAGCAAATCTATACTGAAGTAGATCCTCCATTATTGGCTCTGTATCAGCTAATGCCAAAATACAGTTTCTTATATCTCCCGGAGGTAACATTCCCAAATCTTCTCTTAAATCTCCAGATCCGCCGCCATCATCTCCAACCGTAACTATTGCAGTTATATTTGATGTATAGTACTTCAACCCTCGAAGCATTGTAGATAAACCGGTTCCTCCACCAATTACAACTATCTTAGGCCCTTTTACTAATAATCTTTTTTCATATATTAGGCTTTCAATTTTTCTACTATCTAGGGACACTTTGATATAACCTCTATTTACTAATGCAATTATTGATTTCATCGTTTCAGTAATTGATATATATAAAACAAATATTCCTGTAATATTTAAGAACACATAAAAAACTTGGTAATATAAATTGTAAACCCTATGGTTAACTAGTTCTGTAAATCCAAACGATATTAATAATATTCCGAAAATACCGAACGCTAGCCATCGTTTCACTTTAATTCCAGCCTTAAGCCAATCTTTTATCCTCATAGCTTCTTTTCTCCTTTATGAAGATCTTCAGCTACATCTCTATGCTCTATTTTAGAATTATAGTTTTCTTTATTTAATCTTTCATAAACTTCATTTGCTATTGCAACTGAACGATGTCTTCCACCTGTACATCCTATAGATATAATTAATTGACTCTTTCCTTCTTTTATATAATTAGGTATTAAGTACTTTAGCATATCTACTAACTTTTCTATAAAATTCACAGTCTCCTCTTGTTTTAAGACATAATCTTTAACTGGTTCATCATTACCAGAATACTGCTTTAATTCAGGTATATAAAATGGATTTGGTATAAATCTAACATCAAAAACCAAATCTGAATCCACTGGTATTCCATATTTAAACCCAAAGCTTAATACAGTAATTGATAATTGCTTTTCGGGATAAGTATGATCTCCATAATTCTTGTTTATTTTTTCTCTCAAATGCCTTATTTCGTATTTAGATGTATCAATGATAATATCAGCTATATTTTTAACTTCTCTTAATTTTTCTCTTTCCTGAGTAATCCCAGTCAAAACTCTTCCATCTGGAGATAATGGATGACTTCTCCTTGTCTCCTTAAATCTCTTAATAAGCACTTCATCAGTTGCTTCTAGAAATAATATTTCGTATTTAAATTCATTTTTCTTTAAGTAATTTAGGGCTTCAAAAAAATCATCAAAGAAAATTCCGCCTCTAATATCTATAACTAATGCTACTTTTTCAATATTTCCGCCACTTTGCGTGCATACTTCTGCAAACTTAGAGATTAACTTTGGTGGAAGGTTATCAACACAAAAATATCCCAAATCCTCCAATGTTCTTGTTGCTTGTGTCTTTCCTGCTCCTGATAATCCTGTAACAATAACAAATCTCATACTACACACTCCCTTTTGCCAAAGACGTTTTCTAGGCACAACTATTACTTCTAATTTATCTTAACATCAAAATTATATCATACTATTATAATTAAATCATAAAAAACCCAAAAGTCTCTAAACTCTTGAGTTTTATATAATTTAGTGTTTATTTTATAGATATATTTAACATCTTCAACTTCTATTTTTATTCATAGTTTCAAAACTAATGTAGTCACTAAAATGCTTAATCTTCACCCCAAATTCTAACTTCAGGATATAAATCTACTCCAAATTGTTTTTTCACTTCATCTCTAACATGACATATTACATCTAATACATCCTTAGCTGTTCCGTTCTTATAATTAATAACAAATCCAGCATGCTTCTCTGAAACACACGCTCCACCGATAGCAAATCCCTTTAATCCTGCATCCTCAATTAATTTTCCTGCGAAATAGCCCTCTGGTCTTTTAAATGTACTACCTGCTGAAGGATACTCTAACGGCTGTCTTTCTTCTCTCCTTTTAGTTAATTCATCAACTCTAGCTTGAATTTTTTCTTTATCACCATTAACTAAATTAAAAGTTGCGCGTAATACTATATATCCCTTTTGCATAACTACAGACTGTCTATATCCTAAATTCAACTCTGACTTATGAATTATTCTAATTTCTTGATTGTCATCAAGTACTTCTGCACTTTCAATAACAAATGAAATTTCTCCGTCATAAGCTCCTGCATTCATAAATACAGCTCCACCTACGCTACCCGGAATACCACAAGCAAATTGAAATCCTGCTAGTGATCCTTCTGTAGCTGCCTTCGAAACATCTTTAAGTAATGCTCCACATTCTGCAATAATCTTGTTACCTATACATTCTATTTTATTGAGCTCGCATAACTTTATAACAACACCTCTAATACCACCATCTTTAACTAAGATATTAGACCCATTTCCTATTACATAAAATGGTATATTATTTTCTTTACAAATAGTGATAGTTTCTTTTACCTGTTGTATACTGTTTGGAGTTAGAAGTATGTCTACTGGTCCTCCAACTTTAAAGTATATATGTTCACTCATTTTCGCATCTAATTGAATTTGTGACTCTTCGTATAATTTGCTGAACAAATTCTTATATTCTCCATAGTGCTTCATGCCAAAACTCCTCAAACATTTATATTAATCTGCTTTTTGTTTACATGATATAGAATAATTTAAATATTAATCTAAGACAAGTAAATTTTTATTCCGTACTATTATAGCATAATTTATTTATTTTGTTCATGTTTTTAATATATATTCAAAAAATAACATAATGTATTTTAATTATACAGCATTGGTACAATAATCTAAGGCTAAAAATTAGGTTGAGATACCCCAACCTAATTTCTCTTATTTTGTATTTTTGAAATACTCTAATATACTATTAGCTGCTTTCGTATCAATTGATTCTGCCTCAAGAAGTTCGTCTAATGTAGCTTTTTTAATATTATCGATACTTCCAAACTTCATTAAAAGAGACATTCTTCTCTTCTGTCCAATATTAGGTATATCATCTAATATTGAATGTAGTGTTCTCTTATCCCTTAAGCTTCTGTGGTAAGTTATCGCGAATCTATGAACTTCATCCTGAATTCTTCTTATCATTTGCATCAAATTAGAATTTCTATTTATTATTAATTCATTATTATTATAAATAATCCCTCTAGTTGCGTGATAATCATCTTTAACCAACCCACATACAGGTATATCTATTCCTAATTTATCTAATACTTCAAGAGCTATATTTACCTGACCTTTTCCACCATCCATCATAATCAAATCTGGAAAATTTGAAAACTTTCCACTAGAAAATTTAATTTCTTTATTTTGAATCTCTTTAATCTCTTTTAATCCATGAGTGAATCTTCGTTCTAAGATTTCTCTCATACTATCATAATCATTAGCACTTTTTACAGTTTTTATACGAAATCTTCTATAATCACTATTCTTAGCTTTACCATTCTCAAATACAATCATTGACCCAACAGAATCTACCCCTTGTATGTTGGATATATCGTAAGCTTCAATTCTAAGCGGTATAGTATCAAGTTCTAATAATTCTTGAATTTCCTTTAACGAAATCATATTTATCTCTTTATCTCTCAAAATCTTGTCCTTAAATTGATCTAAAGTGACTTTCGCATTATTTTTAACTAGCTCCAACATCTCTTTTTTCTCGCCTTTTATTGGCACCTTGACGAAGACCCTTGAGCCACGCTTTATGCTTAAAAATTCTTCCAACGCTTCAATTTCATCACTTTCCGGAATGTATATATTCTTTGGAACTTTTGGTGTTCCTCCATAAAATGAAATTATAAATTGCGAAATTATTGTTGTATCTTCCTCATGGGAACTATTTTCAATCATAAAATGTTCTCTTCCAGTTATTTTTCCATCCCTTAAAAAGAATACTTGAATACAGCAATCTTTCTCATCTTTATAGATATTAATAAAGTCTTCATCATTCTCTTGAGATTTAAACACCTTTTGTTTCTCTGCTATATTTTCTATAGCAATTATTTTATCTCTTAAGGATGCAGCTTTCTCAAATTCTAAATTTCCTGATGCACCTTGCATTTCTTCTTTTAACTTATTTAAAAGGCTCCTATCTTTCCCACTTAAAACTTCCATTATTTCATCTATCATTTTTTTGTATTCAATTTTAGAAATACGCCCTTCACAGGGTGCATTACATTTTTTTATATGATAGTTCAAGCATGCTCTTGTCGGCTTTTCGCCTTCTATAATAGATTTTTTACAAGTTCTTAATGGAAAAATTCTTCTAATCAAATTTATTGTTTCGTGTACGTCTCCTGCATTCGGATACGGCCCAAAATATTTATTTCCATCCTTCGCATAATTTCTTGTTATAAAAACTCTAGGAAAATCTTCATTAGTAGTCACTTTTATGAATGGATAAAATTTATCATCTTTTAGTGAAATATTATATTTAGGGCTATACTTTTTTATTAGATTGCATTCTAATATTAAAGCTTCCATTTCAGAATCTGTAACTATGTATTCAAACTCAGCAATATTTTTAACCATTGCCTTTACTTTTTCCGAATGATTTTTAGAATTTTGAAAGTATTGGCGCACTCTATTTTTCAATATTTTTGCTTTTCCCACATAGATAATCTCTCCAAGTGAGTTTTTCATTAAATAAACCCCTGGTTCATTTGGTAGAATTTTTAATTGGGCTTTAAAATCAAACATTCCAACACTCCTTCCTATAAATTCAAATATAAAAAAGTGAAGAGTTTAAGGAAAATCCTTTTATTATTTCAAATTCAGTAATTTTAAGAAATTTCAACGGTTCTCCAATAACTATTCACTTTTTATCTACCATATTTAATTTTAATTTCCAATAACTGCTTGCCTAATTAATTTTCCTGCTATCGGTGCCGCTGCACTCGCTCCGTATCCTCCATTTTCAACTATTACAGCGACTGCAATCTTAGGATTACTTGCTGGTGCAAGACCAATAAACCATGAATGAGGTTTAGCGCTTTCTCCATTAGCAAGATTATAATCAGCTGTACCAGTCTTACCTGCTGCATCAGTTCCTTGGAAGTAACTCCAAGTAGAGTCGATTCTTGAATCAACTAAATTTTTCATATAGTCTTTTATAATTGCAGCATTAGCTGAACTTATGACTTGTTTATTCACTTTGGGTTCAACTGTCTTAACTACATTACCATCCTTATCCACTACTTGACTAACTAGTCTTGGTTCCATCATCTTACCATCATCAGCCACTGTACTTGCAACCAAAGCCATCTCCATAGGCGTAGCTAAAATACTACTTTGGCCAATTCCAGATTGAGCTATGCTACCAATTTCAGCTTTAGATAACTTTGGAAATTGACTCTGATCTATTTTAAATCCATCAGATTCTACTGTATTATTAAAACCAAACTTCTCTGCAGTAGCTTTTAGCTTATCATTTCCTAATTCCATTGCCAATGTACCAAATACAAAGTTACTTGATAATCTATACGCATCTTTTAAATCTATTTCGCCATTAACTTCTCCATTATCATTACTTAATGATTGTTTATCATTAAATACTATTTTACCTGTATCATTAAAAGTTCTATTTGTAATTCCAGGCATATTTTCTAATGCGCTACTAAGAGTTACTGTTTTAAATGTTGATCCTGGCGGATATTTTCCTGATACTGCCCTATTTATAAACGGGCTATCTTCATTAGAAGCTTTCATTGAGCCTTCCAAATCATTTGGATTATATGTTGGCTTAGAAACCATAGCTAATACTTCTCCTGTTTTTGGATTTAAGGCTACCACCGCACCCTTATTACTTCCAAGTGCATCGTATGCTATTTTTTGAAGTGTTGGATCTAATGTAGTTATAACACCATTCCCAACTTTAACCTCATCTTCTTTTCTATTCTTAAACATTGATTTTAACTTATCCATACTAAAATCTTTAGTTAGATTTAAAATATTGTTAGTAAGTTTGTTGTATGTGGTTAACTCACTATCATAGTTTGCCTCTAATCCTGTCAATCCATATCTTGGATCTACATATCCTAGAGCGTGAACATATAAATCTCCGTTAACATAAGTTCTTTTTTGTGTTAAAGCATCTACCCTTGCACTTGTTGTAAGCGGATTTTTATTTCTATCATATATGGTTCCCCTCAAAACTTCATTTCTTCTTGCCCAAAGCCTTTGATTACCTTCACTTTCAGCTATAGTAGGCGCCGAAAAAACTTGAAAATATGCAATATACGAGATAAGAGCTACAAAGCAAAACAAAAAAACTACCATTACCTGTTTTATACTATTAGAAACATTTTTCAATTTTTAGCCCTCCTCCGATATCTTTTGAAGTATTGCTAGTGCAAAAAACATAGTTATTATTGAGGAACCTCCAGCACTGATAAGAGGCAATGTAATCCCTGTCAAAGGTATTACCGCAAACACTCCTCCTATTATAACTAGAACCTGACATGCTATCATAGCACTAAGGCCTATGGCATTAAGTTGTGAAAATCTATCTTTGATTCTAAACGAAGCTCTCATTCCCCTATAGAAAAACAAGAAATATATTATCATGATTCCAAGCCCAAATACCATTCCCAATTCCTCACAAATTACTGCAAAAATTAAGTCTGAGGTATTTACTGGCATAAATCCTGGGTAGCCTTGACCAAGTCCACTTCCAAACATTCCTCCAGAAGAAATCGAATATAATCCTTGAACTATCTGATATCCCGTGGTATCTTTATACTTCCACGGATCCCTCCATATTAATACTCTTTGCTGTACGTGCGGAAACAACTTATATGCTAAGATAGATCCCAACGCAAATAATACAAACGTTATTACTACATACTTTTTCTTTCCAGTTGCAACATACAACATTGTTAATGAAATACCAAAAAATATTAATGCAGATCCCAAATCCTTTTGCCCGACCAAGCATCCTAATGAGTATAAAACAACCAGTGCAGGTTGCCAAAGCTGTTTAAAATCTTCTATTATATTATTTTTGTCTTCATAATCATGTAAAGCTGCCGCTAAGTATATAGCAAATGTTATCTTACCAAATTCCGATGGTTGAATGCTAAATCCACCAATTCTAATCCAGTTAGTTGCACCATAAACCTCTTGATGCGCGAACAATGCTAAAGGCATTATAATCAAAGTTGCTATCAGATATACCTTCTTGTACTTAACAAAATCTCTTATATCTGGAATTATCACTACTAGAGCAATAAATATTACTATTCCAGCTGCAAAATACATTAACTGTTTAATAGCAATGTCAGTATCCAATCTATATAGTACAGCTATACCTATTACTGACAATATACATGCAAATGTAATCAAAAACTTATCCCCATGGGGATAAAACTTACGTATTAATATTTGGGTAGCAGTTATTAAGCCACATACTATCAACCCCATATATATAGCGCCTTTATCCATGTCATCTTTCAATATTGCTAAATTTGTAAAAAGCGCTATACATAACAAATAAGTTAACAGTAATAGCTTTATTTCATCTCTTTTTATCTTCAATCCATATCACCCCACCGTGCTATTCCTTTGATATTTAGATTTCTAAAATACTTTTGTAAAGCCCAGCGGAAAATATAGCTTTACAATACTTTCCCGCTGAGCCTAATTTTTTTAATAAAAAATGCTTTTAATATTCTCTTTATTAAAATATCTTAAATTAAAATCTTAAAAATTGCTGTACCAATTCTTATCTCATCTTTATTAGACAATTTTGCTTTGCCACTTATCTTATTCTTGTTTAAGTAGGTACCATTTGTACTATTTAAATCTTCTATAAATAATGCACTATTCCTTATGATAATTCTTGCATGACTTCCAGAAACATGTTGATCACATAATACAATAGAATTATCATCTTTTCTTCCTATTGTCAAATCCGATCTAATAGGAATAATAGATCCATCTTTTAAATCTTTGCTACTTCCAGAATTTATAATTTCTAAGCCATAACTTCCTTTTGCTGCAGTAGGCCTTCTTTTCTTCCCTCCGTTTTTAACATCCCTATACATTATCTTTAGCGCATAGTATATTATTACATACAGTATAATAATAAAAACAATTCCAAAAAAACCAGCAATTATTCTCGAAAAACTCATATTTTCACCTCAATATTCATTCCTGTATCCATTGTATATGTAAAATAACTTTCAGAAGCTTATAAGCTGTAATTTACATTTACCTCATTAATGATTATACAATAAAAAAGTAAGTATGACATGCAAAAGTGCCACTTAATTAATATATATTATTATATCATCTAGATTATTTTAATATCTACTTATCATATTCTGTCCTATAATGCCCCAATTGTCAATTTTCAATATAATTTCTTCATAAAAACTTTATTATTTTTAATTTTATGTTATATATATATTGCCAATTAGGCATTATAACTACCAAATTATAGGTTTTAATATTATATAGTTCTAAATATGAGTACTCATTCCTTAATATTCATAAGTTTTATCTAAGCACATCTTTTAAATATTTACCTGTATAAGATTCTTGAACTTTACATAATTCTTCTGGAGTCCCACATTTTATAATGGTTCCTCCCTTATCTCCACCCTCTGGACCTAAATCAATTAAATGATCTGCACATTTGATCATATCTAAATTATGCTCAATTACAACTACAGTATTTCCTGTTTCAACTAAACTTTGAAGTATTTCTATTAATCTACTAACATCATCTACATGTAATCCTGTTGTTGGCTCATCCAGTATATAGAGAGTTTTTCCTGTACTTCTCTTTGATAATTCATATGCTAACTTAATTCTTTGAGCTTCTCCTCCTGATAATTGAGTTGAAGGCTGACCTAATCTAATATATCCAAGTCCTACATCATTTAATGTCCTCAACTTATTCTCAATTCTAGGTATGTTTTCAAAGAATTTTAATGCTTCTTCAACTGTCATTTTTAATACATCATCTATATTCTTCCCTTTATACTTTACTTCTAAAGTTTCTCTATTATACCTCTTTCCTTTGCACACTTCACACGGAACATAAACATCTGATAGGAATTGCATTTCTATTTTTATTATTCCATCTCCAGAACAAGCTTCACATCTTCCACCTTTTACATTAAAACTAAATCGCCCTTGCTTATATCCCCTCATTTTAGCTTCTGTAGTTTGTGAAAATAATTCTCTAATTATATCAAATGTACCTGTATAAGTTGCTGGATTAGAACGAGGTGTTCTTCCAATCGGACTTTGGTTTATATCTATTATTTTATCTATATTTTCATAACCAACTATTTCTTTATGGTTTCCTACTGGATTTTTACTCTTATTTACTAATCTATTTAAACCTTTATAAAGTATTTCATTTACTAGAGTACTTTTTCCAGAACCAGAAACTCCTGTAACCATAGTTAAAGTACCAAGAGGAATTGAAACATTTATATTTTTTAAATTATTTTCCTTAGCGCCTACAATTTTTATTTTTTGTCCATTACCTTTCCTTCTCACTGCCGGAATTTGAATTGATTTTCTTCCAGTTAAATATTGACCTGTTATTGATTTTTCACATGCCTTAACTTCATCAAGTGTTCCAGCAACAACTACTTCTCCTCCGTGCTCTCCTGCACCCGGTCCAATATCAACAATATAATCTGCTTCCTTCATAGTATCTTCATCGTGTTCTACAACTACTACTGTATTTCCAACATCTCTTAGATTTTTCAAAGTATGTATTAACCTATCATTATCCCTTTGATGCAATCCAATACTTGGTTCATCTAATATATATAGAACTCCCATAAGTGCTGAACCAATTTGTGTTGCAAGCCTTATTCTTTGTGATTCCCCACCTGATAAGGTTCCAGAATTTCTTGATAAACTTAAGTAATCTAAACCAACATCTAATAAAAACTGCAATCTATTTTTAATCTCTTTTATAATCTGCTCACTTATAAGTTTATTTTTTTCTGAAAATTCCACTCCATTTATAAACTCAAGTTCTTCTTTTATTGACATACTTGTAAATTCATATATATTTTTTCCACCAACAGTAACTGCTAGCACTTCTTTTTTTAACCTAGCGCCTTTACATTTTGGGCATGAATCATTGCTCATGTATTGCTCTATTTCACCCTTTATAAGATCTGAATTACTCTCTCTATACCTTCTGCTTAATGCATTAATTTCCCCTTCAAATGCATAACTATAAATAGCTTTAACTCCATCTTTCACATATTCAATTTTAAGTTTTTTCCCACCTGTTCCATACAACAATAAATCAACATGTTCTTTATCCAAATCTTTTATAGGCTTGCTTAAATCTAATCCATACTCTTTAGTTAGAGCCTGAAGTATTGCATATGTCCAAGAATCTTCTTTTAGTCTTCCACTTCCCCAGCTTGCTATAGCTCCTTCCATAACACTTAGCTCTCTATTAGGTATAACAAGCTTTTCGTCTATCTCCATAAGACTTCCAAGCCCATCACAATGATCGCACTTTCCATATGGAGCATTAAATGAAAATAATCTAGGCGATAGCTCATCAATACTTATTCCACAATCTGGGCAAGCAAAATTTTCGCTAAATAAAGTTTCTTCTCCTCCAATAACGCTAATTATAACTAATCCTTCGCCCATCTTTAAAGACGCTTCTACAGATTCTGTAAGTCTACCTTCAATCCCTTCCTTTATGACAATTCTATCAATAACAGCTTCAATATTATGCTTTTTATTTTTATCTAACTTTACTTCCTCTTCAGTTAAGTCATAGATTTCCCCATCAATCCTTGCTCTAACAAAGCCGCTCTTCTTTATATGTTCTAATATCTTTTCATGAGTTCCTTTTCTCCCTTTAACTACAGGTGATAATACTTGAAGTTTAGATCTATCTCCATAACCCATAATTTTATCAACAATCTGATCAACAGATTGTTTAGTAATTTCTTTACCGCACTTTGGACAGTGAGGAATTCCTACTCTTGCATATAATAATCTCAAATAATCATATATTTCAGTTATTGTTCCAACTGTTGATCTTGGATTTTTACTTGTAGTCTTTTGATCTATTGATATTGCCGGTGATAATCCTTCTATATATTCTACATTCGGTTTATCCATTTGTCCTAAAAATTGCCGTGCATAAGAAGATAAAGATTCCACATATCTTCTTTGCCCTTCAGCATATAATGTATCAAAGGCCAATGATGACTTACCTGAGCCTGATAATCCTGTAAGTACAACTAATTTATCTCTCGGTATTTCTAAACTTACATTCTTTAAATTATTAACTTTCGCACCTTTTATTACTATCTTATCGTTCATTAAACTAACCTCCTACTTAATGGACAATACATAATTCATAGTTTTATGCAATATATCATATATTGATTATTGCCCATTACTTTCCATCCTTAATTTCATTAATAATATCTCTAAGCTCAGCTGCTCTTTCGAATTGAAGATTTTTTGCCGCTAAAAGCATTTCTTCTGTAAGATCCTTAATTAACTTATCTTTTTCTTTCTTAGTAAGTTTTTTCTTATCCGCAGCTTTATATTCTTCGACTTCTTCTGAAACCTTTGTTGCTTCTATAATATCTCTTACATCTTTAATTATTGTTGTTGGTACTATTCCGTGTCTCTCATTATAATCTTTTTGTATAGCTCTTCTTCTTTCCGTTTCCTTCATTGCTTTATCCATAGACTTTGTTATATTGTCAGCATACATTATAACCTTGCTTTCTGAATTTCTAGCCGCTCTTCCTATTGTTTGTATTAATGATGTTTCTGATCTTAAAAATCCTTCTTTATCGGCGTCTAAAATTGCAACTAAAGCTACCTCTGGTATATCTAATCCTTCTCTTAAAAGATTTATTCCTACAAGTACATCATACTCACCAAGCCTCAAATCTCTTATTATTTTCATTCTTTCTATCGTATCAATATCTGAATGCATATAAGTTGTTTTAACACCAAGTTCTATTAAATATTTAGTTAAATCTTCTGCCATACGCTTGGTTAATGTAGTTATTAATATTCTAAATCCACACTCTATCGTTTTATTAATCTCTCCATATAAATCATCAATTTGTCCTTTAATAGGCCTTATAATGATTTCTGGATCTAACAATCCTGTAGGTCTTATGATTTGTTCAGCGATTTCTTCAGAATTATCTATTTCATAAGCCGATGGAGTAGCACTTACAAACACTACTTGATTAATTTTCTTTTCAAATTCCTCAAATTTTAGCGGTCTATTATCATATGCACAAGGTAATCTAAATCCATAGTCTACCAATGTATTTTTTCTTGATCTATCTCCTGCATACATTGCTCTAACCTGAGGTAATGTTACGTGGCTCTCATCTATAAACATAAGAAAATCTTCCGGAAAATAATCTATTAATGTTTTAGGTGGTGTTCCTGAAGCTCTACCATCTAATATTCTAGAATAATTCTCAATCCCACTACAATATCCCATTTCTTTTATCATCTCAATATCAAAGTTAGTTCTTTGCCTTAATCTTTGAGCTTCTAAAAGTTTATCCTGAGCATTAAGTTCTCTAAGCCTCTCCTCTAATTCTCCTTCAATTATGCCAATTGCTTTATCAACAGTCTCTCTAGATGTTGCAAAGTGGGATGCTGGAGTTATGGCTACATGATTTCTTTCTCCTAGTATACTTCCTGTTAATACATCAAATTCTCTTATTCTATCAATTTCATCTCCAAAAAATTCAATTCTAATCCCTTTATTTGAATACGAAGCAGGAATTATATCTAAAGAATCTCCTCTAACTCTAAAAGTTCCTCTTGAAAAATCTATATCATTTCTTTCATATTGAATTTCTATGAGTTTCTTTATAACCTCATCTCTCTCTTTTTCCATTCCAGTTCTAAGACTTATAGTCAACTTTTTATATTCATCTGGATTACCTAGCCCGTATATGCAGGAAACAGATGCGACAATTATTACATCCCTTCTTTCAAAAAGAGCTGAAGTAGCTGAATGCCTTAATTTATCTATTTCATCATTAATTGATGCATCTTTTTCTATAAATGTATCTGTTTGAGGCACATATGCTTCTGGTTGATAATAGTCATAATAAGATACAAAGTATTCTACTATATTATCAGGAAAGAACTCCTTAAATTCCGAACATAATTGCGCTGCTAAAGTTTTATTATGAGCTAATATTATAGTAGGTCTTTGTAATTTTTCTATAACATTTGCCATAGTAAATGTTTTTCCTGAACCTGTTACTCCAAGCAAAGTTTGACCTCTATTATTGCTTTTTATGGAATTGACTAATTTATCGATTGCTTGTGGTTGATCCCCTGTAGGTTTAAATCTCGATTGTATTTTAAATTCTCCCATTATATTACCTCCGATCCGAACAGACATTCGTATTATATGTCTATTTTACTTTTCCTTAAGTATTAAGTCAATAAATTATCCTATTTATTTTAAATGCTTGCTCATGCCTTTAATACTCTCCATATATCTAAAATATTATAATTATTAGATGTTTACTTTATTTAAATCAGTTGCAATTAAAATTATTTATTAAAAAAATAAAATTTATCTTAAATATCTCTCAAATAAAAATATTATTATTAGCTAAAGAAAAAAGTGGCCAAGCCACCTTCTAATTACATTTTATTATCTTTATTCTTAACATCCTTATCATGTTTTCCATCATTCTCTTTTTCTATTTTATATTCAACTTTATTTTTAGAACCCTTTTCGGAACCCTTTAATGAATTCAAAACATTTTTAAAATTTCCTCCATCGACTGGCACAATATCTTCCTTGCTTACATTTCTAGGCACTACCAAAATTCCAAGCCTAGTGTTTTTATTATGTCTAAATTGAATATCTTTTACCATTCCATGAGAATCCTTTATCTTTAAAACTGCATTATATAAGTTTTCCTTTAAAATAGAATAAACTTCCGCTTCGGAATTAATTTTTTTACCGTTCACTGATAAAATTTTACTTTGAATATCAACTCCAAATTCCCGCATCCTAGAATCCGCTGACATTTCTAAAACTACCAGCCCTTCTTCATCACTAACAAACTTAGCCACTTGCTTTTTCTCTCGATCTGCCTGAAGCTTAAGCATTAATTCGTGCGCTGTTGGCATGAAAATCACAACAAATATTTCACCAATAATTCCAAACCTAGAAATTTGAGCTGAAACTATTAGAATAATTCCATAAGCTAGTATGTGTACTCCTGAAGATATAGCTTTTTCTCTTTTACTTTTTGTAAATGTAATTGATGAATAACCTAATACCATATAAAAAGGAACTATAGAAATAATACTTCCAGCTATTAAGGCGAGTCCATATGGTAATTTAATTAATGGCCACCAATCTGGATTAGATATAGATTCTGTCATATAACTCAACATCGAATTATTCCAATTCATAGCAATAATTATTGCTATTGGCAATGCCCAATATCTTTTTAATGCATATCCACCTAAAATTTTATTATCTCTATTTGTAAATACAGGTACAGCTCCTCTATCTCCATCGACAATTACTAATATCCCTTCAATAACATGGAATACTCCTATAAGAATTGCTAAATAAAATATATTTAGATCAAAAACTCCTAAACTATAAGGAATGAATATATTAATCAATTTAATTATAATTACTATACCACCTAGAATTGCTCCCGAATAAGAAAAGCATATTAACCTTGGTCTTATAAGCATTAATAATATTGATATAACAAACAAATACGATATTCCAGAATTTTCACTAAAAACTACACCTAAACTTGTAAGTATTATGCTTCCTATAATTCCACCTATAATTCCTAAAACAAGTTGAGATAGTGTAAGTTCAATAGATGAATTTACACTACCTCCTAAAATTATTTTTTGCATAGTTACTACTTTTTTGTTCTTTGAATGTAGTATCATTATTAAGAGTATTAATAAGAATACTAATGGAGGGGTTACTATAGCGCCAGATACGCTCCGTAGCGTATATATAAATAAACCCATTTAATCCCTCCCTATTGAATCTTTTCTCCTATTTTTTCAACCGCTGTCTTTAGCTGCTCATCAGCATTTTTATCATAGCTCTTTTCATCAATACCAACAGGCGTTGTAACATCGAAATCTGGGGCTATTCCTTTTTTATGAATATTCTCTCCATTCGGAGTATAGTATTTAGAAATAGTTACTTTAAGTCCACCGATATTATCATCAAATTTAACTGTTTGCTGAACTATACCTTTCCCAAAAGTAGTTTTCCCAACAATTGTTGCTGCTCCATAATCTCTTAAAGCCCCTGTAACAACTTCTGATGCACTAGCGCTATTTTCATTAACTAGTAATACCAATGGCATGCCTTCAGCATCTCCACCAATTGATAATGAATCATTTCTGTTTTCATATTTATCAATTGTGTAAGTTATTATCTTTCCTTTCGGAATAAACTGTGATGCAACACCTACTGCTTCTGTTAATAGCCCGCCAGGATTTTCTCTCAGATCTACTATCAAGCCTTTCATCCCTTGAGATTTCAATTCATCAATGGTGTTTTTGAAATCTTCTGCCGTATTTTCATTCATGAAAGTTTTTATACGAATATACCCTATTGAAGAATCTAGCATATTCCCGCTTACTGATTCAATCTTTACTTTTTCAGGTGTTACATTAACATCAAATTCATCAGTATCTGCTCTCTTAATAGTCAGTTTTAACTCTGAATTATTTGCCTCTGCAATCATAGACGTTGCTTTTTTTAAATCGTCACCAGACACATCGATATCATTTATCTTTTCTATTATATCATTTTCCTGTAGTCCAGCCCTATCAGCAGGTGCTCCTTTAACAGTATCTAAAATTGTTACCTGTTTATCTTTTAACGTTACAGTAACACCTATTCCCGTCATACTTCCACTACTTTGTTTCATTAAATCATCAAATTCGCTTTGATTCATAAATACGGTATATTGATCATTTAAGGCATTAGTCATTCCCTTAATCGCTCCTTCTAAAAGAGCATTATCATCAATTTCACCATCAAACTTTTCAATTAATTTATCTCTCACTGTAAAAAGTGCTGAATATTTACTCTTATCATTTATCTGCGAAGCTGTACTCTTGACTTCTGGCGATGTTCTTACTAGAAATATCCCTTTAGTAGCAATATAGTTTCCTCCTAAAAAGGATACACATATAAGAAATATTATAAAGATTACTGTTGGTACTAAAAGTATTTTTCTATTTTGCCTTCTATTTGCAAATATGTATTTTCTTGATTCCTTCACCTATAAAGACTCCCTTTCATATGCATCATACATATAATCCCAATATATATCTTTATAGATTAAAGTGGATTATATTGTAAAGTTTTTCTCAAGATTTCATAGTATAAAATACTATTTTTCTTTATTCCTATTTTTATTATATTTACACTTATTTGCAAAAATTATACCACTAAAAATTTCCTTAATGAAATTATACTAGCAATTCCACCAACTATAATACCACCAAGCATAAATTGCCATAATAGAGTTGAGAATATAAATGTTGCTGGTACAAGGCTTACAAATACCAATTGTGAAGCAATCCACCTAACTAGTCCATTATATGCTGCAAATAAAGCTCCACATGCTAATGTTGCTCCAATAAACCCTATTACCATTCCCTCTATTACAAATGGCCATCTAATGAACCAATCAGTAGCCCCTACAAATTTCATAATTCCAACTTCTCTTCTTCTTGAATATACAGTTAGTTTTGTAGTATTCATTATTAAGAATATTGAAACACCTACTAATATTATAAACAATCCAAAACCAACTATTTTTACACCATTTACTATTCCTACAATCTTGTCTACTAATTCTTGTTGATCACCTATAGTCTCAACACCTTCGAAATCTTTTATTCCTTCGCTTACAGCTGATGCATATTCTGGAGATTCCAATTTAACTGTAAATGATGCTGAAAAAGGATTATTTTGCAATGTATATCCTTTTAGTAATCCTTCATTTTCATTCGTAGTACTTTGAAAATTCTTGTACTCTTCTTCTTTTGATTGGTAAATTACATCTTTAACGCCTTCAATTTCTCGTAATTTTATTTCTATTTCCCTTTGATCAATAAGTTTTATATCATCCTTAAGAAATATTTTTAGTTCTACTTTATTCTGAACAGTATTTATTCCTTTGTTTATATTATTAGCAACTAATACGAATATTCCCAAAACAAAGAAAGTTATAAGAACAGTAATTACTGAAGCAATACTAATAGTCTTATTTCTCTTTAAGCTTGTAAATGCATCCTTAATAAAATGTGCAATAGTATTAATTTTCATCTTCGTACTTACCTCTTTTCTCGTCTCTAACGATTTCTCCCTTTTCAATAGCTATAACTCTTTTTTTCATATAGTCAACAATTTCCTTTGCGTGTGTAGCCATAAGAACTGTAGTTCCAGACTTGTTTATATCCTCAAGTAATGACATTATTTCTCTCGCTGTATCTGGATCTAAGTTACCAGTAGGTTCATCAGCAATCAAAACAGATGGATTATTAACTAGTGCCCTTGCTAAAGAAACTCTCTGTTGTTCTCCTCCTGATAATTCATTAGGAAACATCTTATATTTATGAGATAATCCAACTAACGACAATACCATTGGAACTCTTCTTCTTATATCTTTTTGAGATGCTTCTACTACTCTCATAGCAAATGCAACATTTTCATATACGTTAAGAGTTGGTATCAATCTGAAATCTTGGAATACCATTCCTATCTTTCTTCTGTAATAAGGTATTTGCTGCCTAGTAATAGTTGATAAATCTTTATCTCCTATTAATATTTTTCCGTTGGTTGGTTCAATTTCCTTTAAAAGCATTTTTATAAAAGTAGATTTCCCAGATCCACTTGGTCCTACTAAAAATACAAATTCTCCTGCTTCTATCTCAACATTAATATCTGACAAGGCTTTTACATTATTATTGTAAATTTTAGATACTCCTCTAAACTCGATCATACTCAAACACTCCTTCTTTATTGTATATTCCGCAAATTAATTGCAAAACCTACAAAATTAATTATAACATAAGAATACTTTCTAATGTTATACAATTTTATTAAATTTGGAGCCATTTGTTGGTAATTAATGTTGTTTTATATCATTAAATCCTTCACCTAATACTTCATGAACTTCCCCAACTGTTATAAATGCATCAGGATCTACATCTTTTATAAATTTCTTCAATTTTATGAATTGATTCCTACTTAAAACGGCATAAAGTATATTAGTTTCTTTCTCTGTAAATGCCCCAACTCCATTTATAAATGTACATCCTCTATCTAATGTATCTATTATATATCTACTTATCTCATAATTACTTTTACTAATAATAAATATACTTTTACAAGCATTAAATCCTTCTATAACTCTATCAACTATTAAACCAAGTAGTATTATACTTAGCATAGAATACAACGCAACATCCACTCCAAATACAAACGCACTTGCCAAGGTTATTACAAAATCTACTACTAATAAAGATTTTCCTATATCTAAATGAAAAAATATATTTAGCATTTTTGCTAATATATCAGTGCCCCCTGTTGATGCATTTTCATTAAATATAATAGCCATTCCGAATGCTGAAATTAATGTTCCGAAAATAGTTGCCATCATTAAGTCATTTGTGATTGCAACTGGCTTAATGAACCTCTCAATTGCCCATATTATAACTGATAATCCTAAACTAGCATAAATCGTCTTCACACCAAATTTTCCATCAATAAATATAAGTGCGACTATAAATAACAATCCATTTAAAACAAAACTCACTACACCTATTGAAAAAGATGGTATAACTGCATTAATAATTATTGCTATTCCCGTTACTCCACCTGCTGCAATATTATTTGGAGCGTAAAAGTACTCAATAGAAAGCGCAACTAGAATTATCCCAAATGTTATTATTAAATATTCTCTAAATTTTGATTTTTTCATTGTCATCTTCCCCTTTTAATTTTCATTTATATTAGAATTTCTCTCATAGTTTCCCTTGTTTATTTTTGATTATTCAAAAATAGAAAATGCAAGATCCTCAGCTATTTCATAAGCTTTGTATCTTGCATTTTCGGTATGTTATATTCTATTATTCTAGGTTGATTATTTCTTTAATGAAATAGCTTTCTTACTATGCTCTACTATGGCTTCTACTGTTAATCCATACGCTTTTAATAATTCGTTTGGCTTACCACTTTCACCAAAAGTATCTTTTATCCCAACTTTTAATACTGGTACTGGACATTCTTCTGTTAAAACTTCAGCGACTGCCGAACCTAAACCACCAATTATACTATGTTCTTCTGCTGTAACTATTGCTCCTGTTTCTCTCGCTGCATTAGCTAATAGCTCTTTATCAATTGGTTTTATTGTATGTATATTTATTATTCTAGCATCAATTCCATATTTAGCCAACTCTTTTTTAGCTTCTAACGCTAATTCAACCATTAGTCCTGTTGCAACTATAGTAACATCGTTACCTTCGGCTAATGTCACACCTTTTCCAATTTCAAACTTATAATTCTCTATGTTATTTACAGTACTAACAGCTAATCTTCCTAATCTAACATAGCAAGGTCCATTGTATTCTGCTATAGCTAATATTGCTGCCTCAGTTTCTATATCATCTGCTGGATTAATTACAGTCATATTTGGAATACTTCTCATTAGTGATATATCTTCGATAGATTGATGAGTCGCTCCATCTTCTCCAACTGTTAATCCTGCATGGGTTGCACAAATTTTAACATTCAAATTTGGATAACATATAGAATTTCTTATTTGCTCAAAAGCTCTTCCTGCTGCAAACATTGCGAAAGTACTAGCAAACGGAATTTTCCCGCAAGTTGAAAGCCCCGCTGCAACTCCCATCATGTTTGATTCTGCTATTCCCATATTTATAAATCTTTCTGGTGAAACAGCTTTAAAATCAGCTGTTTTAGTTGATTTCGATAAATCAGCATCTAGTACTACAACATCTTTATTTAAATTTGAAAGTTTTACTAACGCTTTACCATAAGCTTCTCTAGTTGCTACTTTATTTCCCATTAGTTTTCCCCTCCAATTTCCTTTAATGCTTGCTCACATTGTTCTTTATTTGGAGCAGTTCCATGCCATCCTGCTTGGTTTTCCATAAATGAAACGCCTTTACCTTTTACTGTGTTGCATATAATTGCAGTTGGTTTTCCTTTAACTTCCTTTGCTTTTGCAATAGCATTTATAATTTCATCATAATCATGACCATTTATAGTCAAAACGTTCCATCCAAAAGCTTCAAATTTTTTATCTATAGGACCAGGATTCATAACATCTTCTATGTTCCCATCTATTTGTAGTCCATTATTATCTATAAATGCAGTTAAATTATCTAATTTGTAGTGAGCCGCAGACATTGATGCTTCCCAAACTTGGCCTTCTTCAAGCTCTCCGTCTCCTAAAATAGCGTATACTCTATAATCCTTCTTATCAAGTTTTCCTGCTAATGCCATTCCAACAGCAGCAGAAATTCCTTGTCCTAGCGAACCTGTAGACATATCAATTCCTGGTAAATCATTCATATTAGGATGTCCTTGTAATCTTGAGCCTGTTTTTCTTAGGCTCTTTAACTCTTCTACTTCAAAATATCCCTTTCTAGCTAAAGCACTATATAATGCTGGTGCCGCATGACCTTTTGATAAAACAAATCTGTCTCTATTTGGATCTTTTGCGTTAGATACATCTATGTTCATTTCTTTAAAGAATAGTACAGACATAATATCAGCTATTGACAAAGAACCTCCTGGATGACCTGATGATGATTCTGTAAGCATAGAAACTATATCTTTTCTCATTAACTTTGAGATTTCTTCAAGTTTGTATTCATTATTCATTATACAACCCCCTATTATTAATTTACTCATTTATATTATGTTTTATTTTAACATATTTATTCTAGCATACAAAATATATTTTGTATACCTCATTCATCAATGTGATATACTTTTAAGTATATTTATATAATATAGAGTATTCTCACGCATAAAAAGAGTAGTACAAATAAAAAATTATCCATACCACTCCTAATATTAATAGATATAAAACCCTTTTGTTTTCTCTTTAGCTTAAATTCAAGCTAACCGCTAATGCTTTATCAACCTTTTTCATGTCCGCTTCAGTCATATGTCCAATTTTTTCTTTAAGTCTTCTCTTATCTAATGTTCTTATCTGTTCTAATAAGACAACAGAATCTCTATTTAATCCATACTCTTCTGATGAAATTTCAACATGAATAGGAAGCTTAGCCTTATTTATTTGAGATGTTATTGCAGCTACAATAACAGTAGGACTATATCTATTTCCAATATCATTTTGTATTATAATAACAGGTCTTATCCCGCCCTGTTCGGATCCTATAACTGGACTTAAATCCGCATAGAAAATTTCCCCTCTTTTTACCACAATGTTTGCCATTCTAAATAATCACACTCCGCAAATCCATGCCTCATACTCATTAACATCATCTAACATATATTCAAAACCTAATTTAGAATATTCCAAGTTTATTTCAGCCATTTCTTGATAACCATTTTTCATTAGTTTTTCAAAATCAGCTGAAAATCCCTCGTTAATATATTGTATTAACGATTTCTCCATAATTCCACTATTTTTTTTAATTTTATTATTCCCTGAGTTAACTATTTTTTTATTTTTCATGTTATTTAGATTAATTATTGACATCTTTTCGCCTCCATAGCAGTAAAAAGTTCTTATAACTATGATTATATTGCAAATTATGTCAATTTGTCAAAGGATTTGTATTACTTCTTTACCATTCTCTAGATAATTCTTACTAAATGTTTTCTCTACAAAATTTCTAATATGTACTTTAATTTATATTTAGATTTAGTATATCGTTTTTTAATATTAATGTTGGCTTGATTTCTAATTAATAAATTTATTCAAATCAAAATAAATCATCACTTAATGTTTTTTCTTTTCTAAAATCACTATACTTTACTATTACTCTCTCTTTATTATCATCATCTAAAATCTTTAATAATACTGGAACCTTCTTATCCTTATCTACATAGAATTCAGCTTTATTTAAATGCTTATTCTTGCTGTTAAATTCTATATCTATTTGTAAATATACTCCTGGTCCCCAATCTGCTTTAACCTCTTTTATTTCATCAGCTTGCTTATTAGATAGTATATTTTCTATGAATGCTAAAGGATAAATTACGTCTATATCCTTATCAAGTGTATATCCCTCTTTATCTTCGTCACCCTCAACTTTTATCTCTGAACCGTTATAAACCTTAACTCTGTTATAGTCATTTCCGAATTCTATTCTTGACCCCTTATCAAAACTATAGTATTGCATTGTATTTTCCTCGAATTCCGACTTAGAATTCTTAAACAGATAATCAACTTTACTACTATAATACTTTGTGTCTTTCAGTTCACTAATTATATCTTCATTTGAAGGGGTAATTACGTCTCTACATAAAATAACTAACAAAATCATAAGTACTGGAATAAGCACCAAAATACCTATAATTATTTTTTTATTGAACAATACTTTTCTAAAATCCATAAGGCCTCCTAAGATTTATTACTACATATTACTATTTATGAAAATCCTAGTGACTTTATTCTTAATTAATCAATAATACTGTTAATTTCTTTAGGTAATTCGGCTATAATATCTCTTGCATTTACTATGTAAACTTGTTTGCTTAATTTATCAGCTATATTCCCATGAATATATGCACTTAAAAGAGCAGCCTGATTTATGCTAGCTCCTTGTGACAGAAATGCATTTATTATTCCGGTCAATGCATCTCCCATGCCTCCTGATGCCATCTTACTGTTGCCAGTAGGATTTATATAAACTTCTTTTCCGTTCGAAATTACGGTATTATACCCTTTTAATAAGACAATTATTCCATACCTCTTAGCAACTGATTTTGCTATGCTAACTCTATTAGCCTCCACGTCTTCAATACTCATTCCTAGAAACCGTGCCATTTCACCTGGATGTGGAGTAATAATTGCCCTACCCTTTAAATCATTTAGCAAATACTTATTTTCCCCTATAATCGATATTCCGTCCGCATCAATCACAATAGGGCATTTACTGTTATTTATTATCTTTTCTAACAAGCTTTTTTCTCTTTCTCCAACTCCAATTCCAGGACCAAAAGCAATAGAACTTGCTCTTTTTATAAGTTCTATAAAGTTATCATTATCTTCACAGTCTAATGTCATAGCTTCTGTTAATCTGCTTGATAGTATCCTTTGCACCTCGCTACTGCATACTAGTGTAGTTAATCCTGCACCCGCTCTAACCGTACATTCCGTAGTTATAAAGGCAGCTCCAGTAAATCCGATTCTTCCAGCTACAACTACTGCTCTACCGTAATCTCCTTTATGACCATAAACCTGCCTTTTTAAAAGCATCTTATTATATTCCTTTTTTTCTAATATATAAAAATTATTAGAGTTTTTCTTTTTTATATATTCTGGAATACCAATTTTTAATATTTTAATTTTCCCGACACAATCAATAGCTTTATAATCTAAAAAGCCCTGTTTGACAACCTCAAATGTATAAGTTATATTAGCATGAACCGCAATTCCTCTCTCAATCCCTAAGTCACAGTCTAAACCTGATGGCGTGTCAATTGACACTACAAATTTTGCATATAAATTTATACATTCTATAATACTTTTAAACATTCCCATTAAATCTTTATTAAGACCAACCCCAAAAATTCCATCTATTAATAGATCATAATCTTTAATGTCCCTTATTACGTTTTCATCTATATCGTTCTCTGACTTTATAAATAATATGTCTCTCTTTTCAATTATTTTTTCTAATATATTAAAGTTAATCTTAAAATCTTGACTATAATTTTCGTCTTTACTTACAATATAAACCCTTACCTTTTTCCCACCTAATATCAAATGCCTAGCTAATGCAAGGGCGTCCCCCCCATTATTTCCTTTTCCACATAATATTAAAAATGATTCACCTTTATCTGAAAGCTCCCCAAATAAACTTATCGCAGCATTTTCCATCAATACTATACTAGGAATTCCAATGTAATCAATGCATTCTCTATCCATTTCTCTACATTGTTTAGCCGAAAAAATTTCTAACATTATATTGCCTCCATAACTGCATAAGCTATCGCATTTTCATTACTATGTGAAATACTAACATGGATATTAAATTCTTTTATCTCCAATAGGTTATATATTTTATCACTTAAATTCACTATTGGCTTTCCCAACTCATTTCTCAATATTTCAATATCTTTTAATCCAAATCCTCTAAATCCAGTTCCTATTGCTTTACTAATCGCTTCCTTAGCAGCAAAATTTCCTGCTACTACATTCCCCTTAAATCCTTTCAATTTGAAATATGCAATCTCATTACAAGTAAATGATCTTTCAATAAAAGCACTTGTTCTTTCTATCGCACGCTCTATTCTACTTATCTCTATTATATCTGTTCCAATTCCAATAATCATGATTTATCGCCTTTCTTAGTAATCTCTTACCATATATTAGCGTAAATATTTAATTATTTCTATACCTTAATATTAATTTATAGCTTTCTCTCCCATACCAATATCAAACTCATAAGCATGCTCATCCACATACGTCCCTATAATATCAATTAAGTGAAGTGGTGATACCTGATTATTAAACAATTTCATAAGTAATTGTTTTACTTTGTACCTATGAATTGATATTATATCTATCTTTTCTCTCTCTAAATTCACATTTTTTAGACCAATATAATCTTTTCTTTCAATTTCAATTCCATATGCAGTTATCCCCTTATAATCCTTCTTTATGAGCCTATATGCATATCTATACTCTACATCAGCATCACTATTAATTGATGTATATTCCTCAACCAAATTCATAACCCTTTCAACTCCCTCAAGATAGTAATTCCTTGTTTACAAACCTATAGTATCACATAATGTATCAATAAATTGTCAAAGCATGTCCTCTTTTTCAAGATTTATATTTTTTTTATTGACAATAAAACTTCTTCCTTTATTTTTTACAACATATACATTCTTTAAATTTTCACATAAAAAAAGTCTTTTGTCGAAATTAGACGAATAACACACTATATATATTTTTTAAAAACTCAATATGGCTTTTATTTACAATTAAAATCTTATTTATTATTATAAAGAAATAAAAAAAGAGCCAATAGCTCTTTTTTCACCTCATAATCTCTTTTTTTGTTTCACCATAATTGAAAAACATATAATAGATATCGTTTACAACATTATTATAACACATATTCACATAAATACAACACTTTTTCTACAAATATTTTTCATTTATTTTTCAATATAAGAAAAATATTTTTTTGCATTTCTATATAAATACTGCTTGTCTTACTTTAATGACTTTAGTATTCATTTTTAGTTTTATTAAATTAAACTAATATTATCAGCATTTTTTGCAACCAAGCATTTTATTAAAAGAATATTTATTTTAAGTCTACTTTTATTTATAAGTAAAAATATACTTTTTATGTTATTACAAAGGTTATCTAAACGCATTAATAATACCCAACAATTAGATAACCTCATCTATAATAAGTATACTTATCTATCCATATAGCTTATATTATTAAAATCAACTAGACCAATATTTTTACAACGCCTCAGTTTGGCTTTTCTTATTCTCAAGAAATTTGAAATCTTCTGCTATAACCTCTGCTATATACTTTCTATTTCCCTCCTTATCCTCATAACTACCAGTCCTTAATCTACCACTTAAAGTAATAAGGCTTCCCTTTTTCATATATTTTACTATAACTTCAGCTTTTTTTCCCCAAACTTTTATAGGTATAAAATCCGCTTCTCTAATTCCATCAGGTAATCTAAAATTTCGTTGCACAGCAATTGTAAACTTGGTATAAATTTTATCTCCATTTTCAGTGTGCCTAAGTTCAGGGTCTTTAACTAATCTTCCTAATAATATTATTTTATTCATCTTTTACCTCCTGAATATTTTTCTTCTAAAGTTATACCCACTTCGGTAATTTCTATTCAATAAAAAATCAAACTTTATAATAAAATAGAAAAAGAAACTTATACAAAATTTTCAATATTATTATCTACCTGTTTCTAATCATTCCATTTCTACCCCTTAACTCAGATGTAACAAAATTTATCTCCACTCCTAAGATGAATATTATTGATATTAAAAATAACCATGTCATAAGTATAAATACTGCGCCAAGACTTCCATAAAACCTAGAATAATTGTTAAAATTATCGATATAAAATGAAAAAACAAAAGACACTAGCACCCAGCCCACCGTGCTAAATATGGACCCTGCGATTACCTCTTTCCATACCAACTTTTTAGCAGGAGCAAATTTATAAACGCAAATAAATATAGATATCATTATAGCTAGTATAAAAGTATATCTGAATATATTCCAAATAATCAATACTATTTCATAAAAGGGATTGATACTTTTAATATAATCACCTATTACATTTCCAAATACTAGCGCTGTTAAAGCTAGAATTATAGTTACAGCTAATGCTAATATTCCTAACATAGAAATAATTGAGAGTTTAATAAATGACCTCTCTTCTTTAAAGTTGTACGCCTTATTTATGCTTTTTATTATAGCCTTAAATGCAGATGATGCTGTCCATAGCGTTAATAATATAGATATTCCTAACAATCCAGTATATTGATTGTCAAATATCTCTACAACAGTCGATTGAGTTAATTCCAATACACTCCTAGGAAGCATAACATTTAATTGTCCCAGTATTTGTTTAGAACTTATGCTGCTAAACCCAGCTAAAGTCATCAAAAATAACATAAACGGGAAAAAGGATAATATTAAATAATATGCTAACTGAGATGCTAGTGCAAACACATCGTCCCTCTTAATTTTTACTATAAGATGTATAATTAAATTAACTTTGCTACTTAACTTTATATATTTCATTTAATCACCAATTTCTATCTATATTAATTAAAAATCTATTTATTTTATGTAGTACTTATTTTATTCGCTTTTCACAAATTATATGTACCCTTAATAAATGTAATAAAAGAGCACATCCATAAAATTATGGATGTGCTCTTCTTATAAACAGTATATTCCATCTAATTGTAACTCATTGGAATTAATGTACCATTCTCACATAGAATCAGCTTATATACACCTTGCAAAACTTATAATTTATAAATCTTCTCTCTATTATTAACAACATTTTTAGTTGCATTTCTAGTATCATAAACAACTTTAGCTCTAGACACAATTGATTCGTAATCATAACAGCTATGATTTGTAGTTATAATTACTATATCAGACTCGTCTATAACCTCTTTCCAATCAACAGAATTATAAACCTTACCTTTATATTTAGAAATTGGACAATAAGGGTCATTTACCATTAAATCAGCACCATTCTTTTCTAATAGCTCTATTACCTTGAATGCTGGAGATTCTCTATAATCATCTATATCATTCTTATATGCAACTCCTAATAAAAGAACTTTAGCACCATTTAATGCCTTTTTATTCTTATTCAAAATCTTCATTACATTATCTAATACAAATTCAGGCATAGAATCATTTATTTCTCCTGAAGTTTCTATTAATCTTGTGTGATAATCATATTCTTTTGCTTTCCACTCTAAGTAAAATGGATCAAGAGGAATACAATGTCCACCTAAGCCTGGGCCTGGATAAAATGGCATAAATCCGTATGGCTTGGTCTTAGCTGCATCTATAACTTCCCATACATCTATTCCCATTCTATTACATAAAATAGCCATTTCGTTAGCTAATCCAATATTTATATTTCTAAATGTATTTTCCAATATCTTTTCCATTTCAGCTACGGCTGGAGATGATACAGTATGGATATCTCCCTCTAATATATTTCTATATAATGCTGCTGCAACTTCTGTGCAATCAGGTGTGCAACCTCCAACAACTTTAGGAGTATTTTTAGTATTAAAGTCCTTATTACCTGGATCAACTCTTTCTGGTGAAAAAGCTAAGAAAAAGTCTTCTCCGCACTTAAGTCCACTTTCTTCTAGTATTGGCTTAAGAACTTCTTCTGTTGTTCCTGGATATGTAGTGCTTTCAAGAATAACAAGCATACCTTTATGTAGATATTGTGCAACGCTTTTTGTTGAATCTACAACATATGATAAATCTGGTTGCTTATATAAATCTAATGGAGTAGGCACGCAAATACAAATAGTATCTACATCTTTAACAAAACTAAAGTCTGTAGTAGCTCTTAAAGTATTTTCTTCTACTATCTTCTTTAAATTTTCATCTACTACATCTCCAATGTAGTTTTTCCCTTCATTAACCATGTTTACTTTTTGATCTTGAACATCAAATCCAATAGTTTGATAACCAGCATTAGCTTTTTCCACAGCTAATGGTAATCCAACATAACCAAGACCAACCACACCAACTTTTGCAGTTTTATTATTTATTTTGTCTAATAATTGTTGTTTTAATAATGACATCTTATACCTCCTGTAATGTACGGTCTAAAATTTTATCCACAGAACATAATTTAATAAAAAGTTTTATTAACAAATTACATAATGAAATGTTAATAAATAAAAACCTATTTTTCTAATCTATACATTCTACTTTTTCTCTATCTTTACTATACTTTTTCCCACAAGCTTCACAAGTTGCATGCTCATCTTTAAAGTTCAACTTTTCTCCACATTCACATACATATCCCATTATACTTGCCGGATTACCTACCACTAAGGCATAATCAGGTATGTGTTTAGTAACCACTGCTCCAGCACCTACTAATGCATATTTTCCTATATTATGGCCGCACACAATTGTTACATTAGCACCTATAGAAGCCCCTTTTCCAATTATAGTTTCCTTATACTCGCTTTTTCTTTCAATAAAGCTTCTCGGATTTACTACATTGGTAAACACACAAGATGGTCCCAAGAATACATAATCTTCACAAATAACCCCTGTATATACAGACACATTATTTTGTATCTTTACTCCATCTCCAATTTTTACACCAGGCGATATTACAACGTTTTGACCTATATTACACTTTTCTCCAATTACAGAATTACTCATAATATGAGAGAAGTGCCAAATCTTCGTTCCGTCACCTATCACTACGTCGTTATCAATGTAACTTGATTCATGTACAAAATAATTCTTATCCATAATTAACCCTCGCACTTATCAATATTTTCCTTAAGTAAACCTCAAGTTCAAAATATATAGGAATTTGCATATTACAATATTAATATTATGCCTTTATATTTTCAACTATATAATTTATTTCATTTTCTGTTAATTCTGGATAAACTGGTATTGCAAATGTTCTATGTGATAAATATTCTGCAACCGGCATATCCCCTTCTTTATATCCTAGATCTTTATATACTTTTTGCAAATGTAATGGGACTGGATAATAAACTCCAGTTGCTATACCATTTTCTTTAAGTTTATTTATCATATCTTCTCTATTTTCGCATTGTAACACATATTGATGATATATAGTTTCATTTTCTTCATCAACAGTAGGTACAACTACATTAGAATCCTTTAATTTTTCATTATATATTTTTGCTACTTCTCTTCTTCTACTATTCCAATCATCTAAATGTGGTAATTTTACTCTTAGAATTGCTGCTTGAATAGCATCTAACCTAGAGTTGAACCCGATTAAATAATTATAGTATTTTAAAGCATTATATACAGTATCGTCACCATCTTTAGACGTCTCTATCTCATCATTTATATTATTTAGCAAATTATAAGCTTTTTGTCCTGTTTCTCCACTTCCATGTGTTCTTAAAGCTTTTGCTATTGTTGCTATATTATCATCATTTGTCACTATCATACCACCATCGCCAGCACATGAAAGATTCTTAGTTGGGAAGAATGAGAAGCATGCTGCATCACCTAAAGTTCCCGCCATCTTTCCTTTATATTTAGAACCTGATGCTTGCGCAGCATCCTCTACGATCTTTAAATTGTGCTTTTTAGCTATTTCATTTATTTCATCCATCTTAGCACATTGTCCAAATATATGAACTGGTATAATAGCCTTTGTTTTATTTGTAATTTTTTCTTCTATTTTAGTTGGATCTATATTAAATGTTTCTTTTTCAACATCAACAAAAACAGGCGTTGCACCTACTGCTGAAATAGCTTCAGCTGAAGCAAAATAAGTAAATGTCGAAGTTATTACTTCATCTCCATTCCCTATTCCTAAAGATTTTAATGCAATAACCAATGCATCAGTTCCATTCGCCACTGATATCGCATGTTTAACTCCTATATATCCTGCAAATTCTCTCTCAAATTCAATTACATTCTTGCCCATAATATAATTCGCAGAAGAAAGCACTTCTTTAGTTACTCTATCTAAATCTTCAGCAATAGACTTATATTGAGCTTTTAAATCAATTAATGGAATATTCATTATCCTCGCTCCTTAATTCTACTTTAATATGTTATTAATCATCACCAATATATCTCCGACTCAAACTTCTGACTGACGATATCAATAACTAAATATTTTTTAAATTGTAGTGTAAATACTAAAATTATATGTAGATATACTATTTCATAAAACTACCATGAATATTTTAACATACTTATTTTTAATTCACAATGCACAATACAATCTAGTAGCTTATTTCATACAACTATAGGTAATTTAATATTTATTTATAGGATACCACTCATTTGGTAAAAGAACACTATATTTATTGTTTATATACCTATCATCAATAAGCAGAACTCTTCCTTTGTCCGTCTCAGTTCTTATAACTCTTCCTACAGCCTGCTGAATTTTATTTATTCCTGGAAATACATACGCATAGTCATAACCATCTTCTTTATAAAAATCCTTTATAACTTCATTTGTCATATCTACCATAGGATATCCTACTCCAATTATTATGCTTCCAATTAACTGATCACCAGGCAAATCTATTCCTTCTGAAAACATCCCTCCAAGCACGCAAAACATTAATAAATTATTGCTATTTTTAAATCTTCTTAAAAATTCACTTTTTTCTTCCTCCGTCATATTAGGCTTCTGTTTCATAAGATTAAATTCTTCTAGCTTCGACTCCTCCATATGGCTATATAACTCTTCCATATATGCATATGATGGTGAAAAAATCATGTAGTTTCCAATTTGCTGCTTTATAAAGCCACAAATTTTATCTTTCACTGATGATAAGGTCCTTTTTCTATATGAATATCTAATATTAATAGGACTAATATGAACTTTTAAGTTTTCTTTATTGAAAGGAGATGGAAGCTTTAACCTATATGTATTATCATCTCCGCCCAGCATATTTACATAATATTTTATTGGTGATATGGTTGCAGAAAAAAATATTACCGAGTAGCATTTCCCTAAGTATTCTCTTAAATTCTTAGCTGGATTTACACAATATAAAGACAACTTGATTTCTTGAGAATCCTTTTCTATACAAGTCCTATAATTTTCATCATAGAGCTGTGTCGTAGAAGTAAAAGCATTTATATCAAAATATAATTTCAATATATCTTCATAACCATCAAATCTATTTCCTCTTACTAGCACTTCTTCACTTTCTTTTAAGTATAACTGCAAATACTTACTCAATTCCTTAGGATGTTCCTCTTCATAAAATGATTTCACTTCTCTATGGTCGCATTCATTTCTTAAATCAATGAAATAATCATTAATCTTTCCCAATAAGGAATGTAGTTTATTTAATTTACCCTTAGTTATCTTTTTGCAATTTAGAATTTGGCTCTTATATAAGGATGCGGAATACATATTTCTTGACCTATCAATTAAATTATGTGCTTCATCCACCAAAACTATATTTCCTTTGCTTTCTAGAACTCTACTCAAAGATACTCTTGGATCAAAGATGTAATTATAATCACCTATAATTCCATCACAATAAGTACTTATATCTAAAGATAGCTCAAATGGGCATACTTGATATTTTTCGGCATATTCCTTCAATATTTCCGTGGAAATTCTTTCTTCCTTTTCGATAATATTTGTAATTACTTTTTTTACTTTACCATAATAGTCTTTGGCATACATGCACTTCTCTGGATTGCAATCAAAATCATCATTAATACATGTTTTCTCTTTTGCAGTAATTGTGATAGTCCTAAATTTCAATCCTTCTTGACGCAATCTTTCAAAAGTTTCTTCAGCAACTTCCCTATTTATCGTCTTTGCTGTCAAATATATAATTTTTTCTCCAATTCCTTCGCTTATAGCCTTTACAGCTGGGAATATGGTTGATATAGTTTTTCCTATGCCTGTCGGTGCCTGAACAAATAATATTTCCCCCTCTTTTATAGTTTGATATGAAACATTAATAAGTTTCCTTTGACCTTCTCTGTATTTTTCAAAAGGAAAATTTAGCACTTTTATAGTTTCATCTCTAATGTTTTTCCATTTAAATATTAAAACACTAAATCTCTCATATTCTCTTAATAAATCAGATATAAATTCTTCTAATTCTCCTATAGCAAATCTTTTTTCAAAACTCTTAACCTCATTCGTTTCTAACTGCATGTAGGATAATCGCACATAAATTTCTTCAAGATTATTTTGATTTCCATAAATAAAAGCATACACCTTTGCCTGAGCCCAATGGACCTCATTCAAATCATCAATGTATGCAAAATTCTTATAAGTTGATTTTATTTCTTCAATTATAATTTTATCTCTTTCCGTTATAATTCCATCTGCTCTTCCTTCAATATAGATCAAGCTTTTATTCGTCTCGAACTCATGAGTTAAATATACTTCCTTTTCATAGTTCTCATAAATCCTTCCGTTATCTTCCTGAAGCTTTTGATGTGCTCTTACTCCTTCTACTGCCCTAGCACTTCCAGAAAACCTATTATCTATATCACCTTTTTTCAAGCAAAATTCTACTAAATTTCTCACAGACTCTCGTATAAGAATTTTATCCATAAATTAATTCCTCACTATAGTTAAAATCACATTTTCCATATTAAATCATAAACATAGTCATAAAACACTTACTTAATTAGCCTAACAAAATTCAAGTTCTAATTAAGTAAGTGTTTTTTAGTTTATTGCTATTGTAAATATTTTATCTCATATAATTTATTCTTCTTCATACTCTTTAACTATTTTTTGAACTAACTTTTTAATAACACTTGCTTCTGCTATTAAAGAAAGAACTAATAGGAAAATTTTAATTCTTTCCTTATCATTATCTTTCAAGTCAAAATTCTTTATTATATCTTCTAATTTATCATCATTTGATATAAACGTATCTAAATAGTTATCCAAACTTTCCTTTTGTATTTGTGTGAAAGTTTTATATGTCTCTTCCCATGACAGTATATCATCGCTTCTGTCATTGATTTCATTAAATGCAAGCCGAAAAACTTTCTTTATTTCTTCCGTCGTTAATAAGGGCCTCATATGGCTAAGCAGTACTAATTGTACTAAATGCATTTTTGTATATCCTCTTTTTTTGCCATCTTCCGGCTTAGTTATAACTTCGCTTTTAGTATAATTTTGAACTATATTGTTAGTAAACTTCTCATCAACAAACTTATCGTTCAAATAATCGATTACTTGGGATAAAAACAAATCATATTTAGGAATATCTTCATATGAAACGGAAGTACTTTTAGACATTTCTTTAGCTAATTCTTTTATATAATCTGAATCAAATTTTCCTGCCATTATCATGCACCTATTCTTTCTCAATCTATATTATATATTATATAGTAATCATCAACTTGTTACAAGTTATTATAAACATTGTAATGCAAAAATTTTTCTACTAGTTTATACTCTTAGTATAATAATAGTATTATATGACATATCTAATTTTTTTTAAATATAGTATTGATAAAAAATATCTAATTTATGTAATCAATCGACATTATTATTTATAGTATTTGCATTTCTACAAAAAAAGCGGACATATGCCTTATATTACTTTATTTGTAAATTTACTATTATATAATCATGAATATAATTCATATACATTTCTCTAACCATTGGTACATCTAGATTCCTCAAAATTATTAATTTGGATTAATATGATAATTTTACAAATAAACCCTCTTGACTTTTCTAAAATATGGTAGTATATTTTATATAAGATGTTTATTAAAGTTGAAATTTGTAATTTCTTATAAATATTTAAAAATATACATTGACTTTATATTACATACTTGGTAATATATCATAGTAGAATGTCGAATCATGGAATTAGGAGGAATTTTTTATGAAATCAACAGGTGTAGTTAGAAGAGTAGATGAATTAGGAAGAATAGTTATTCCTATAGAACTTAGAAGAACATTGGATATTGCTGAAAAAGATGCATTAGAAATTTATGTAGACGGAGAGCAAATAATCTTAAAGAAATACGAACCAGCTTGTATTTTCTGTGGAGATGCAAGAGACGTAATTAACTATAAAGGTAAGAATATCTGTACTAAATGTTTAGACGAAATTAAAACAAACAGATAGTATTTGATATATTCTAATTTCCTATTATATAATTAATTATATAATCAATAAATAATAGACTATCTCAAGAGTTAATTTGAGATAGTCTATTTTCTTAACTTAATTATATATTAGTTGAGAATTTATATACTTCACTTTTAGGTAATTCTCTTTCCTTGGCTACAAGCTTTATTGCTTCTTTCTTACTCGCACCACCATTAATATATTTAACTATGTGCTCTTCAATAGATAAATGAATCCACTCTTCCCTTTGCTCTTCCTTTATCTCTTCAAGTCTTTTTCCTTCTAGAACAAGAACAAATTCTCCTCTTGGTTTATTCTCTAGAAAATATTGAGCAGCCTCTTTTAACGTCCCCCTATATATTTCTTGATAAATCTTAGTTAATTCTCTGCATACAGCAATTTTTCTATCTCCGAACGTATCTAATAAGAATTCAAGCGTATCTGTCAGTCTATGCGGTGCTTCGTAAAAGATAATAGTTTCCTGACTTTGCAATAACTCATTTGTGACTATCTTACGTTCTTTATTTTCTCTTGGTAAGAAACCCCTGAATAAAAATTTAGTTGTGTCTAATCCAGAATAGACTAATGCCGTAGTTATAGCTGTCGCTCCTGGAAGTACTTCGAAATTTATCTTTTTTTCTATGCAACGTCCAACAATAACACTTCCTGGATCTGATATTCCGGGCGTTCCAGCATCTGAAACTAAGGCAACATTATTACCTTCCATTAGTAAATCTATAATTTTATCACTTTTTATTTGCTCATTAAATTTGTGATAACTTATTAATGGTTTCTTTATTTCAAAATGATTTAGTAACTTCAAAGTTTGTCTTGTATCTTCAGCCGCTATAATATCAACATCTTTTAAAGTTTCTAGAGCCCTCAATGTTATATCTTTTAAGTTTCCAATAGGAGTTGGTACTAAATACAACTTTCCATTTTCCATATCATGACCTCCAATATATTGAATCTATTTCTTTAGTATATTTTCCATCTTCATTATAGACATACAATGGTGCTTCCCACTTCAAATAGGCTCCCCCATCTCTTTGTCCTTCAACCAATACAATATTAGGAGCTTTTCCTACCTTAGGATGAATCATTTTTACTCTTTTCGGTTCTATTTTATATTTTCTCATTAAGACAAAAATATCTGCTAATCTTTCAGGTCTATGTATCATAAAGAGTCTTCCATTATCCTTTAATAAAATTCTTGCAGCTGAAATCACATCTTCTAAATTACATAATATTTCATGCCTAGCTATAGCAAGCTTATCATTTGGATTTATAATTCCTGAATTGTTTAGTTTATAAGGTGGATTTACTGTCACTGCATCAAACTTATCAAGTGTCTTTAGATAATCTATATTTTTTAAATCTTCATTTATAAAACATACATTTCCTTCAAGCCCATTTAATTTTACGCTCCTTTTAGCCATATCTACCATATCTTCTTGAATTTCTAATCCATATACACGCTCAGGCTTATATTTGCCATATATCAAAAATGGAATTATCCCAGTTCCTGTACATAAATCCATCACCTTATGTTTATTTTTTATATAAGCAAAATCAGATAATAAAACAGCATCTATACCAAATTTAAATCCCTCCTTCTTTTGAATTAGATTTAATCCCTTAAGTTGCAAATCATCTACTGTCTCATCATCTCTCACATATTGCAATTTATTATTCATATTATTCTTCCTTTACTTAACTTTACAATATTCTACTTTAAAATATCTAATATCAATGTTTGTATATACCTAATCTCTAAAGTATATATTCCACATTATATCATACAAGTAAAATAAAAAAAGTCCTTCTGATCTTTTACAGAAGGACAATAATTTGAAATCAGATATTAACAACTAATTTCTTATGTTAACTAATTAAGAACTCTTCTTGCAGCATAAAAGCTATAAACTGGCGCAACTTTAACTACATCACCTGTTTGAGGTGCGTTAATCATTTGGCCATTACCAACATATATCCCAACGTGACCTGGATGAGTAAACACCAAATCTCCAGGTTGAAGCTGATCTTGGCTAACTGGTTGTCCAACTCCAATTTGAGAATAAGTTGTTCTTGTTATATCTACTCCTGCAGCATGCTCATAAACATATTGAGTAAATCCTGAACAGTCAAAACTTGCATCTCCAGTTGCACCCCACACATAAGGCTTTCCTAGCTGTGCATATGCCTCATTTAGAATAGATTGAGCATTTCCTGCTGATGGTACAGCTACTTTTCCGCCTCCGCCTCTACTTGGCGTTGCCACTTTTACTTCAGCTGCTTTTTTATCAGCTACCATTGTTTTAGCCTTTTCAATTTTATCATTTATCTCTGAAGTAACAATCTCACTCTTAATTTGATTATCTCTAATATTTCTTAATTGATTAATTGCTCCTTGAAGATCAGCAGCTGAACTATTAGAGTTACCTATAACATCAAATTGAGATTTTACAAGTTCTCTTTCTAATTGTGATAAGTATTGTGAGTCAAATTTACTTTTTTCATCCTTAGCTTGACTTGATAAAGTTTCTGCTTCCTTTTTCTTTCCATCGAGTTCACTTAAGCTAACTTGTATTTCTTTATTAAGTTTATCTATTTCATCTTTCTTATCTTCTAAGGATTTTATTTTGTTATTTAATTCTTCCTTTTTACTTGTAACATCTTCTATGGCAGATTTGTCTTTTCCTATAATTTTACTAACTGCCTCTGCTCTAGAAAAGAAATCACTTGTTGATTCTGATTCAAGTATAAAATTCAAGTAACCAAATTCTAAATCACCTGACATATACATAGCTTTGACTCTTTGTCCTAAAGCTAAATCTAATGTATTAATCTCTTTCTTATATTGTTCAATGTCTTTTGTACTACTATCAATAACTTTATTGATAGTTGTTATTTCTTTTTTATTCTTATCTACTGTTAATTGTAGCGGCTCTATCTGCATATTTAAATCATCAATTTTATTCTGAATATCTGTTATCTTACTTTCAATTTCTGCATATTTCTGTCTTGAATCACTCAACTGTTGATTATCTGGCGTCGCAAACGCTGGTATCGAGCTACCTACAACGATTACGGTTGCTAACATAATAGCTAGAATTCTACTCCTCATTAAATATCGGTTTTAAACCTTCCCTCCTCCATTAATCTATATTACTACATAATTATAACACCTTGGATAAGAATGAACAATTCATATATATAGCGAGAATTTAGTTTATCCTACTATTATCTAAATATCGTCCGTATTCCCCACTTTTTCTAGCTTATTCTTTGTGATTCTTATTATAGCTTATATATAAAAATTTTCATCAATAAACTTAACTTAACAATTCTAGCTTCCATCATTACAAAATTATTTATTCTAATGCCTACAATCAACTTCTTTCCATATTTATTACATCTTCTAAAGTCCTTGACATAAGATTTACTTGAATATATAATTAATGTATAATCGGGGTGTGGCGCAGATGGGAGCGCGCGTGGTTTGGGACCATGAGGTCGCAGGTTCAATCCCTGTCACCCCGACCAATATATTATTAGACTATTATAACTTAAGGATTGATCCTTAAGTTTTTTTATTTAGTAATTTATTAATATATCAGATATATTGTATTACTAATTCCTACTCGTGTCTAATGCTTCAATTATAATATTTATTGACACTAAGGTGCACCTATAAAAGATTAAGTTTGGCACTAAGCTGTATCAATATTTATTCGTTTATATAAATAACAATTATTTGGAGGTGTAAAATGCTAAGTAATATAAAAGGTGTAATTTTCGATTTAGATGGAACTATTGTAGATTCCATGTGGGTATGGTCTCAGATCGACATAGATTATCTCAAAAAGAAAGGACATGCTGTACCTAATGACTTAAAAAACGATATTGAACACTTAAGTTTTTATCAGACAGCAGTATATTTTAAAAATAGATTTAAAATTGAAGATTCAGTGGATGAAATACTTAGTGATTGGCATCATGCAGCATTTCATCATTACGCTAATAATGTAAAACTCAAATCAGGTGTAAAAACTTTTTTAAGATATTTAAAAGATAATAAAATAAAAATTGCATTAGCGACTAGCAATTCTATCCCACTGCTTGAGGCTTGTTTAAAAAACAATGGGGTTTATGACTACTTTGATTCAATCACTATTACTGATGAAGTCGCTAAAGGAAAAGATTGTCCTGACATATATTTATTAGCAGCAAAAAAGTTAAATATAAAACCTGAAAGCTGTTTAGTATTTGAGGATATACTCCCTGCTATGAAAAGTGCAAGAAAAGCAAATATGAGGGTAATCGGAATAAAAGATGATTTATGTTTAGAACCTATATCTGAAATTCTTAAGTATTGTGATAAATATATTTCTTCCTTTACTGAGCTTTTATAGATATCGGGTATTATAAATATTTGTTTTATCGCTCACATACAAATAATTAGATTACTAAAAATAATTCAGCATTCTACAATGCAAATTTAAGACAAGCTTTTTCTCATGCTGTTAATGTATAGATCTGTAATATAGGGACAGCTGAATACATTTTTATAACATAAAATCATATTTCAGTATTGTATTATATTTTAAAATAATAACATATGAACTTTAAAATAAAAAAATAAAGGTAATGCATACATCATTACCTTTATTTTTGAAACTATAGTACTATTAAATAGAAATTTCTATTTTCTTTCAACTCCGTATTTAGCTTCTAATTCCTTCAATATTTGATCATATTTTTTATGTTGATTTTCTTTAATTAAATTATCTAATACACTGTCTTTAACTTCTTCAAAACTTTTGATTGAGGCTTCATTTTTTGCATCTACTAACACTAAATGATACCCAAATTGAGTTTTAACCGGTTCAGTAACCTTTCCTATTTCTGATGTAAAAGCAGCTTCTTCAAATTCTGGAACCATCATACCTTTTGAGAATTCACCTAAATTTCCACCTTGTTGATTAGATGGGCATGTTGAATATTTCATTGCAGCATCTCCGAATGAAATCTTACCGCTTAAGATTTCCTCTCTTGCCTTATTTGCTTCCTCTTCAGTTTCTACTAGAATATGTCTAGCTGAAACTGTTGCAGGCTGACCAAAAGCTTCTTTATTATCTTCATAGTATTTCTTTACTTCTTCATCTGTTATTGTTACATCACTCAATACTTTATTTATTGCCATTGAAGTTATAACTTCCTTTGATATATTTTCCATAGCGTCTTTGTATTCTTGAGTTTTATCTAATTGTATTTCTTTTCCAAACTTATTCATTAATTCAAATGAAATCAACTGTTCTACCAATTGTTTCTTCTTTTCTTCGCTTTGTAAAGCTCCTCTTTGCTCTTGTGGATATCTACTAATTATTGCATTTAAATCTTTTTCTGTTATTTCATATCCTGCTGCAACAGCTAACACTTTATTTTCCATGTGAATTCTCCTTTATAATCATTTTATATTATTTTTAACAGTTTGTTATATACACTTCATTTTAACAGTATCTACTACTTCTAACAATAATATAACTAAATAAATTTTAGATTTTTAATCAAAAATACATAGTATACATAAAACCACCATAAAATGTTATACTAATTTAGGGGTGATTTAATGTCCGATATATTAAAAAATGATTGGAAAAATTATTTGGAGTCAGAATTCCAAAAAGACTATTATATTAATCTAAGAAAATTTTTGATAAATGAATATAATTCTAAGACCATTTATCCTAATATGTATGATCTCTTTAACGCCTTACATTTTACACCTTATAATAAAGTTAAAGTTGTTATATTAGGTCAAGATCCTTATCATGGACCTGGCCAAGCGCATGGATTGAGTTTTTCTGTTAATCCAGGTGTAAAAACTCCACCATCTTTAATTAATATCTATAAGGAACTACATACTGATTTAGGTTGCTATATCCCAAACAATGGCTATTTAAGAAAGTGGGCTGATCAAGGAGTCTTATTGCTAAATACAGTACTTACAGTTAGAGCTGGAGAAGCTAATTCCCACAAAAATAAGGGATGGGAAGAATTCACAAATCAGGTTATTAAGGTGCTAAATAAAAAGGAAACACCTATAGTATTCATACTTTGGGGTAATAATGCTATTTCAAAGACTGATTTTATTACTAATCCTAAGCATCTTATAATAAAATCCGTTCATCCTAGTCCATTATCTGCATCAAGAGGCTTCTTCGGAAGTAAACCTTTTTCAAAAACAAACAATTTTCTAATTTCTACAAATCAAGAACCAATTGACTGGCAAATCGAAAATATATAATCATTTAATTTACTTTTTCCAATGCTTACATTCAAATTAAGCCTTTCTATTATAAAGTAAATTAAATGTTTAAATATAGTTTTGCTAAACATTGTGCATATGCTGGTGTATAATTGATTATACACTAATTTTGAGGAGGTTGTTTTGTGGATTATAAATTTGTTTATGAGAATAAAGAATACGTACTAACAGATAATAATTGCGATGGGATATTTTTTGAAGGCGAAAATGAGATTACAGGTCTTTCCTTAGATATAATATTGAATGCTCTAAATGAAGGAGAAGAAGTAAGTTTTTCAACAGAATATTATGGTGATAAATGTGCATGTAATACTCAAGAGCAAATAAATAAATCTTATCGTTACTTAGAGTACCACTTTTACATATATACAAAGGATAATGAATATGTAATAAATACTTTATGTAATGAATATAAGAATACATCTTTTAATAAACTTTTTGGTTTAGGAAAAATTGATGATAGCTATATAGTTAGTGTGACTGTATGTCCTAACTGCGGTATCTACTCAATATATATAGATCAATGTACTGTTTAAGGAATTTCTATATAACTTCTTTACAAATAGTTAAGATTAAAAAAGATAACATTTAGAAATATAATTTAAATGTTATCTTTTTAACGAATATAATTTATTTTTTATTCCCTTAGAATAGTAAACTAAGTTAATTAAACCATTCAAAAAATTGTATACAGATTTTACTGAATTATAATTTTCTAAAGATATAGAAAAAAGCACTAACTTATGTTAGTGCTTTTTTGGTGGCTCGAACTGGAATCGAACCAGTGACACGAGGATTTTCAGTCCTCTGCTCTACCGACTGAGCTATCGAGCCATATTACCTGGCAACGTCTTACTCTTCCACACAGTCTCCCATGCAGTACCATCAGCGCTGTAGACCTTAACTTTCCTGTTCGGAATGGGAAGGAGTGTTACCTCTACGCCGTCATCACCAGATACAAGTAGTATTATATCGAGTTATTTATATTATGTCAACACATTTTTTATTTTTTTATTATAAATATTTTAAAATGTTTAATTTATCAGGGCTTATATTTTATTTTTCTAATCAATTGTGCAATAATTAAATATACATGATAATGTGTTTTTAATACTTAAAATAAATTCTAATTTGGAGGTTTTTCTATGAGCATTGAAAAGTTATCAGAAATATTAAAGAATAGTAGTAATATAGTCTTTTTCGGCGGAGCTGGTATCAGTACGGAATCTAATATACCTGACTTTAGAAGTTCAAATGGCCTGTTTAGCGAGAAATTAAATGCTACATTAACTCCTGAACAGTTAGTATCACATACTTTTTATATTAGATATCCTGAAGAATTTTTTAAATTTTATAAAGCAAAACTTATATACCCAGATGCTAAACCAAATGCTGGACACTTAGCATTAGCCAAACTTGAAGAAATGGGAAAATTAAAAGCTATCGTTACACAAAATATAGACGGACTCCATCAAATGGCTGGAAGCAGAAATGTATTCGAACTTCACGGATCCATTCATCGAAATTATTGTGTTAAATGTCACGAATTCTATGATGTGAATTTTATCCTACAATCTAAAGGAGTTCCTATTTGCACTAAATGTGGTGGAACTGTTAAGCCCGATGTAGTTCTTTATGAAGAGGGTCTAGACGATAAAGTAATTAGAGACTCTATAACTGCAATTTCTAATGCAGATACTCTTATTATAGGTGGCACTTCACTTGTTGTTTATCCTGCTGCCGGACTTATCAATTATTTTAAAGGAAAGAATCTTGTATTAATAAATAAAAGTTCTACCTCTGCTGATTCCAAGGCTAATTTGGTTATTAACGATTCCTTCGGGAAAACATTGAGCGAGGCTATAAAAGAATTATAAATTTTTTATCTAAATTATGTATAAATAAATTTAATTTGGCAATAAATAATAATGAAGTATTTAACTTCAATATTTAATCGCCTCTCCCCCATTTTTATTTATATACAATTTGTAAAGCCATAATATATTACTTCGTTTGAAATATATTATGGCATTTTTATTTTGCATAATTTATTTAATAAGAATTCTTCTTAGCATGTCTAATCCTGTAATTGTAGCCTGAAGCCTTACTTTGTTTCTGTCTCCCTTAAACAAACATTTTTTTATCGTTACCTTTCCTTGAACATACACACCTATAAAAACCAATCCAACAGGTTTTTCTAAAGTACCGCCTTCTGGTCCTGCAATTCCTGTTGTTACAATACTAACATCAGTATTAGCTGTCTTTGCAATACCAATTGCCATTTCTCTTGCGGTTTCTTCACTTACAGCTCCATACTGGTTTAAAATATCATTATTAACGCCTAGTCTATTATGCTTAGCCTCATTAGAATATGTTACAGCGCCTTCTAAAAAAACTTCCGATATACCTGGATAATTAATAAGATAGCTTGCTATCATGCCACCAGTACAAGATTCTGCTGTAGATATTGTTAGTTTCTTCTCTATCAAAAGCCTAGCTACAACTTCTTCTATGTTAATATCCTCAGTTGCATAAACATTATCCCCAAGTCTGTTCTTAATTTCTTCCTCAATTGGTTCTATCAATTTTAGTGCTTCATCTTTAGTTTCAGCCTTTGCAGTTATACGAAGCATTACTCCTACATCTTTTGCATAAGGCGCAATTGTAGGATTGGTTTGAGCGTCTATTAGATCCTTAATCTCTTCTGCAACAGCACTTTCCCCTATTCCAAGTATCTTAACAACTCTTGAAACCAATATTGAATCTGATTTCTCTTGAAGATATGGTTTAACCGATTCTTCAAACATTGGTTTCATTTCTTTTGGTGGCCCAGGTAAAATGATCATTATCTTATTATCATCTTCCATTATAACTCCTGGTGCTGTTCCATTATTATTATTTATAACAGTTGCTCCTTCTGGAATTAACCCTTGCTTTAAATTATTTTGAGTCATTGCTCTTTCTCTAAATTTAAAATAATCTCTTATTTTTTTAGTGGAATTTTCATCCTCAATCAATTCTTTATTAAAATATTTAGCCGCAACTTCTTTTGTAATATCATCATCAGTTGGTCCAAGTCCTCCTGTAGTTATTATGATATCACTTCTGCTATATGCCTCATCAAATGCATGCATAATTCTTATTTCATTATCTCCTACTACTTGCTGATAATACATATCTATTCCAAGAGCTGCTAACTCCTGAGCTAAATATTGGGCATTTGAATTAATTATATCGCCTAATAAAATTTCTGTTCCTATGGCTATAATCTCTGCTTTCATCTTATTACCTTCTTCTTATTTAATTTGCAAGTCCACAATAATATTATTAATTAGAAATTATACTACTAAACTGTTACTCATTACAATAATCTCTTTTTATATCATAGTTAAAGATTGAAACCTATCCAACAATCTATTGAATAGGTTTCATATAAAATATACTCTTTTATAATACACTATCTCTAAGTATATCTAGAGATAGCTTATATAAAAAATTTTTTCATCCCGATCTATTATAGGTAAATACTTTAAATATCAAAATAAAAGTCTCCCTAATTAAGTAATTAACCTAGAATAAACTTAGTAATATGTATGAGAAGAAAAAATTTATTGCAAAGAGAGCTTTTTGTTCTAATTTTATGTGAAATTTTTAATATTTATTCACATCTATCTGTAATTCTATTCTAAAAGTCTATTCTAAATGCTTTAGAGTTCTAGGATTAAGCTAAAAATCCCACTACTTTACTTAATTCATTCTTAGCATTACTTATCTTCTGTTTCAAGCAATGCTAATGCTACCGCACCAATTACTCCTGCATCTGTACCTAATCCTGCTGGAACAATCTTAACTGATTCTGCCATAGATTTAAAACATCTCTTATCAACAACTTTTCTTACTGTATCAAAAACAATATCTCCAGCTTTTGATACACCACCGCCTATTATTATAATTTCTGGATCAAATATAGATACTGCATTAGCTACAGCTATTCCTAAATAATTCAGTGCATTATTAATTATATCCACGCAAACTGGATCTCCTGCAGCCGCCTCTGTAAACACCTCATATGAAGTAATAGTATCATACTTTCTTAATGAAGTTTCAACTTTGCTAGCTAATGCTTCCTGCCCTCTTTTTGCAATTGCAGTTCCTGATGATGTTGCTTCTACACATCCTATATTTCCACAATTACATCTTGGTCCATCTGGTGCTACTGTCATATGTCCAATTTCTAATGCATTTGAAGTGTGCCCTCTATATACCTTTCCATTTAAGACAGCACCGCCACCTACTCCAGTGCTTACTGTGAAGAATACTACATCTTTAGCGCCTTTTCCTGCACCAAACATATATTCCCCAATAGCTGCAACGTTTGCATCATTATCTAAAAATACAGGAACTTCAAACTTTTTATTCAAAGGTTCCACTAAATTAAAATTCTTAAATGGAAGGTTTGGTGTATAGATTATAGTTCCTTTTTCAGCATCTAAAGGTCCAGGGGAACCGATACCAATTCCTTTTATATCTTTATAAGTTACTGATCCATCTTTAATTACTTTTTCAACAGATTCTATAATTCTATTTAATACTGGAATTTCTCCCTCGCTTGCATTTGTAGGAACTGTTGTTTGACATAACACTTCTCCATTTAAATTAGATAATGCAGTACTTATCTTAGTTCCCCCTAAATCTACTCCTATAACATATTTTTGCATAATATAACTCTCCTTTATTTTATTTAATATACCAATAAAAAACAATTTGCTAATACATATTATACTATATTATGCTATTCCAATAAAACCTGTATTTTAAATAATATTTTTTCAAGATCCTTTATTGGCGCTTATGTAGTAGTTCCCAAAATCGTCATATTGTGTATAATTGATATTAAATTTGTTATCTTGAAGCATAGAATTAATTAATTCTATATCATCCTTATTATTTCTATCTATCCTTATTACAAAATTATCATCTTTGTCTATTATATTTAAATAGTCAAATATATTACTATAATCACTCAATTCTATGTTTCCATTAATATCCATGCTATAATCTGACATTGTACAGGCCCCCTTGTTCAAATTGTATAAAATATACTATTACTAAAATATTATGTCTTTCTGCACATGATTTTATCCTATATATATTAATGTAAAATTTACCTTATTCCTTAATTATAGTAATTTTTATTTTATTTCTCTTTATTAAGCCCAAATATTAAGCACATAAATAAAAAGTACCCTTTATGTAATACCTACACTAGAGTACTCTTTATTCCTATTTAATGAACTTTATCTATAACTTTCCATAATGTTATTTTCTTAATTCATTAATGCTCTCTATTGCTTTTGCTACCTCTATCTCTGGAACTTCTTCATATCTTGCAAATTCTTTTGTAAATACTCCTCTTCCTTGAGTTAAAGATCTCAATTCAGTAGCATATTTTCTAATTTCGGCAAGCGGAATTTCTGATATAACCTTTTGTTTGTCCCCTTCTGGCTCCATTCCGATTACTCTTCCCCTCTTTTTATTTATATCAGCTATCACATCTCCCATATATTCATTTGGTAATATAACTTCTACTTTCATTATAGGTTCCAATAGAATAGGTTTAGCTTGCTCTAATCCCTTTTTATAAGCTATAGAAGCTGCAACCTTAAAAGCCATTTCAGAAGAATCTACAGAGTGGTATGATCCATCATGAAGAGTCGCTTTAAGACCTATAACTGGGCATCCTGCTAAAACACCATGAGTTATACACTCTCTTAATCCTTTTTCTACTGCTGGAATAAAATTTCTTGGGACTGCGCCACCAACAACGTTATCAATAAATTCTAATTCTTCCTCCCCATCTGTTCTACGTTCAAATTTAATTACCACATCTCCATACTGTCCATGTCCACCAGACTGCTTTTTATGTTTTCCTTGTACATCTGAAAATCCCTTTATAGTTTCTTTATAAGGTACCTTTGGTAAACTTAATACTGCTTCTACACCAAATTTACTTTTTATTTTACTTGCGATTACATTAATATGTGTTTCTCCTAGTCCTGAGATTACAATTTCTGCGTTTTCTACATCTCTATCAATTTGAAAAACAGGATCTTCATCTTTTAACTTGGCCAAGGCTTGAGATATCTTTTCCTCATCCCCTTTAGCTTGAGGGATTACAGCCATTGAGAAAACTGTTTTAGGAAAATTCATTTTGTCATATATTACTTTAAAATCAGAACTAGCTAAAGTATCGCCTGTATTTGTATACTGTAACTTAGAAATAGCACCTATATCACCAGCTATTATTCTTTTAGCTGGTATTTGTGTCTTACCTCTAATAAAACATATATGGGATAACTTTTCATTCTTATCTTTATTAACATTTAATACTGTCATATCATCTTTCGCTTCACCTGTAATAACTCTAAAAAATGATATCCTACCTACAAATGGATCTGCAATAGTTTTAAATACTAATGCAGAAAAAGGCTTATCTTGATTGAGATTAACAAAAACCTCTTCATCATTTAAAACGTCTACAGCTTTTTGTGGAATAGCATATTCTGGCGATGGAAAACATTCTACAATATCATCAATTAAAGAATCCATTCCAATAACTTTTGTAGCACTTCCACACATAACAGGGGCAATATCTCCACTAGCACATCCACTTATAAGGCCCTTATATATTTCCTCATCACTCAATTCGCCTTCACTAAAATATTTATCAAGCAATACTTCATCAGTCTCAGCGACAGCTTCCATAATCATCTTCTTACAATTTTCAACTTCATCCTGGAGCTCTTCAGGTATATCCAGTATTTTTATTTCCTTGGTCTTTACATCGTATACTCTTGCTTGTTTGGATATTATATTTATTACCCCTTTAAAATTGTCTTCTTCTCCTATAGGATACTGAATAGGCACCACGCTGATGCCAAATTTTTCTTTAAGAGATGCTAATACTTTATTAAAATCCGAGTTCTCTCTATCTAATTTATTTATAAAAAATGTTCTAGGCAATTTAATTTTGTTACAATATTCCCAGGCTCTTTCAGTTCCCGCCTTGACACCTGAAACTCCGCTTACAACTATCATACCTACATCCACGGCTCTCATTCCTTCGATACATTCACCTTGAAAGTCTGCATATCCAGGAATATCTATAAGATTTATTTTAACATTATCTAATTCAATTGGTGCTACTGAAAGAGCAATAGAAAATTGTCTCTTCTTTTCTTCAGTATCAAAATCTAAAACCGTAGTCCCATCCTCAATATTCCCTAATCTATCTGTAATTTTTGAATAATACAGAAGGCTTTCCGCTAAGGAAGTCTTTCCAGTTCCATTATGCCCCATTAATCCTACATTTCTTAAATTTTTAATACTATAATCTTTCATAATGCTGCCAAACCCTTAATCTACCCTAGAGATTGGCTCCCACCTGCCTTTCACTTAATAATGCTATATGTTATATTTCTATTTCTATTCGTTAAATCCTCCTTATTTTCTTAATTTTCTGAAAATTTATATTTATCCTATTTTTGAAGTAGCCCTTTAAATTAATTTGATGTTTTCTTGTAGTATTAACCAAAAAACATTATAATTTTATCTGTTAATATCTTTATAATCATGTTTATTACTTTAAATCTATCTTTGTGGAGGAAAATTTAATGAAAGCAAAAAAGAATTTAAGAAACTTCTATATGTTTTGGTTTGCTTTACTTGCAATTTCTATAACTATCGGAGTCCTATTTATAAAACCCCAAGTGGGTGTTGCTGACCAAGGTGATTTCTATAGAATTATGAATATATCTGGTCTGTCATTATTAGACTCAGATACGAACAATCCTAACTCTGTAGGATATTACGACTTTATTGTGACTGATTATAAGATTACCCCTTTAAACAATACCGATTCTAAAAGCATCTGGAATTGTAGTTTGAGCTATCTAATAATACTTGTTAATTATATATGCAAATCACTTGATCATAATATATTTAAAACTCAATATTTAGCTGTCATCTATAGTATTATATATATTCTTTCATTTATCATAATATTAAAATCTTTGAATATAAAAAATAATATTAAATCTATGATGGTTGTACTAATAACCGCATTCATTTTCTTTGATGGCAATTATTTAATTTGGTTTAATAGCCTATATGGAGAACCAATGATGATAACTACACTATCATTGCTTGTTGCATCCATTCTTAACTATATTCAATACAAATACGTAATAAAGGGAACGGAAAAATTAATGTCGAAAATACTTTATATATTATTTTCAGCCTTTTTATTTTTAGGTTCTAAATTACAAGTTATTACTTCTTTACCTATTATTATAATTCTTATATGTAAAATATTATTGAATAATAGATATAATCTAAATAAAATCAGTTTAGCTATTTTATATGTTATTACATGCTTATTGATAATCTATCCTATTCGCATCAATATGAATAGCAACAACTTAAGTAAAGACACCCAGTATAACTCAGTCTTTTATGGCGTATTAAACGAATCTACTACTCCAGAGCAAGACTTGGTAGATTTAGGCTTAGATCCTGATTTATCAGCTGAGGCTGGGAAACATGCTTATTTGGATTCCGATGAATATGTCAAATATATTCCTGGTTCAGAAATAACTGATGAAAAATTCTACAGCAAAATAAATAACTTTAAACTTGCAAAATTCTATTTAACTCACCCTACTCGTTTATTAAATGGCATGAAATATACCGCAAGTAAGGCATTTTATACTAGTACTGGACTAGGTAAGTACTCAAAAGCTGATAGTTCAACCCCAGTTAGGGATTTCCATCGTTTCACACTTTGGTCATCTATAAGGGAAAAAATATTACCTAGAAATTTATATTTTATAGGATTAATTTATCTTATTATTCTGTTATGCTCACTGTATAAATATATTCGAAATAGTTCTAATCCTGAAATAAAGAACAAAATTTTCTTGCTTTGGACTGTTATATTTATAGGTATGCTTCAATTTCCAATGCCTTTTGTAGGCAATGGAAAGGCTGATACCGCGAAACAATTATTTTTGTTCAACTTCACTTTTGATGGATTATTAATACTTATTCTTATTTATATTCTATTTAAAGTAAATGATCTATTTAAAATAAAATTTAATTCATCTCATAAATAGGTTTAATAAGTAATTTTAGAGTAATTGTAATTTTGTTTACTCCAATTAAACCAATGTCTATATTTGTTTCTCACTAACTTATACTTATGTTTGCATAACATATTTAATTTCTGTTATAGAAAATGAAGGCTAAGTACATAATGCTTAATTTGCATCATATACTTAGCCTTCACAATTTTTATTCCTTATTTTCATACCTTAATATAATTAACTGATTTATATTATTTTAAAATTTGAATGATTAATTTGGTTTTAATCTTAAATTACTATATCCCAATTATTCAAATTATCTTTTATTTATCTTCATTAAACTTGGCAACTATATGCATTCTAAATAGATTAATCAATATTAGTGTAATGCCTCCAACCGTATCTATTATAACATCTCTAAAAGCACCTTCTCTTCCTAAAACAAATAATTGATGTATTTCATCAGAACAAGCGTAAAAAAATACAAAAGCTACTGTCACAAAAATAACCCTTCTGATGTTAAAATACAATTTAAACACATTAAATGCTAGTAATGATAATACCATATATTCAAGAAAATGTGCACATTTTCTAACTATAAAATTAGTAAGCTGCCCAAAGATTCCATTCATATTGATACCTATAGCAGAAAGAATATTTATTACGCCTTCACTTTGAGAATCAGATATTTGAGCAGGTTGATTAGACATAATAAATATCCCTATCATCCAAACTATTAATAAAAACCAGTAAATAATTTTCCTTTTGTTCTTCATACGCCATCCTCTTTAAGTACAATTTTAAAATTCACAGATATTATATTACTCAGACATATATCTATTTATATAAGCAAGTGATTCTTCTAATAATTCTTGCCCCTTTTCCAAACCATCTATTTTCATCTCTAAACTACAGATTCTTTGATCAATTTGATACATAAACTGCTTTATATCTTGTAGCAACTTTGCTTCATAAGTAACTTGTACACCTTCATCATCAATGTATATTTTTTCTGGTGGAGCACCACACTTAGAACACTTAGCATATATTCCTTGTTTATCTAAATTATTAAACACCTTAAATGTATCGTTATTACACTCTGCACAATTTGATAACATTATAAATTCATAATAACTCACATCATAATAATAAGTACTTCCACAGTCTTTACAGACTAATTTAAGTTTATTGTCTTCTGTTGATATATGAAATTCATTACCGCTACATCCATCTTTTTTGCAGACAATAGTTCTTACCATAATCCTACCCCTCGCAATATAATTTTTATACAATAAATAAAAATACTAAATTACATTTTTACATATATTTTACATATAAATTATATATTATAATTCATTCATTGTATACTTTAACAATTAGTATTTTTAGCCTATTTTATACTGTTGTTCTACTATTTTCTGCATCATATAACTCATGCTAGTAATAAATATTGTTGTTAAATAATATTTATAATAAAAAAATAAAAAAACTATGAATAAAATTCATAGTTTTCAATGGTGGAGATAAAGAGATTCGAACTCTTGACCCCCTGCGTGCAAGGCAGGTGCTCTCCCAACTGAGCTATACCCCCATGGTGGACCTTCAGGGACTCGAACCCTAGACCTACCGGTTATGAGCCGGTTGCTCTAACCAACTGAGCTAAAGATCCGTAAGTTAAATTTCTTTAACTTAACTCTTGTAATCTACAAGATTACCTCGCAACGTCCTACTCTGCCACACAGTCTCCCATGCAGTACCATCGGCGCTATAGACCTTAACTTTCCTGTTCGGAATGGGAAGGAGTGTTACCTCTATGCCATCATCACGAGATGCTAGTTCATTCCAAATCTTTGATTTGGCTTCATGAACTGTACTCCTCAACTTCGTTGAGCGAGTTTCCTTTTTGAAAAAACTTTGTTCTTTCAAAATTGCACACAGTTTCTTTAATGTATATTACAACTTGATTATATTGGTCAAGCCCTCGACCTATTAGTATCAGTCAGCTAAATACGTTGCCGCACTTACACCTCTGACCTATCAACCTTGTAGTCTTCAAGGGGTCTTACTAGCTTATGCTATGGGAAATCTCATCTTGAGGTGGGCTTCACACTTAGATGCTTTCAGCGTTTATCCCTTCCCGACTTAGCTACCCAGCTATGCTTCTGGCGAAACAACTGGTACACCATAGGTCAGTCCATCCCGGTCCTCTCGTACTAAGGACAGCTCCTCTCAAATTTCCTACGCCCGCGACGGATAGGGACCGAACTGTCTCACGACGTTCTGAACCCAGCTCGCGTGCCGCTTTAATGGGCGAACAGCCCAACCCTTGGGACCTACTTCAGCCCCAGGATGCGACGAGCCGACATCGAGGTGCCAAACCTCCCCGTCGATGTGAACTCTTGGGGGAGATCAGCCTGTTATCCCCGAGGTAGCTTTTATCCGTTGAGCGATGGCCCTCCCACGAGGTACCACCGGATCACTAAGCCCGACTTTCGTCCCTGCTCCACTTGTAGGTGTCGCAGTCAGGCTCCCTTCTGCCTTTACACTCTTCGAACGATTTCCGACCGTTCTGAGGGAACCTTTGGGCGCCTCCGTTACATTTTAGGAGGCGACCGCCCCAGTCAAACTGCCCACCTAACAATGTCCTGTCACCAGTTTCATGGCATCCAGTTAGAACTTCAATACTATCAGGGTGGTATCCCAACAACGACTCCACCAAGGCTGACGCCCTAGTTTCCCAGTCTCCCACCTATCCTGTACAGACAATACCGAAATTCAATGCTAAGCTACAGTAAAGCTCTACGGGGTCTTTCCGTCCAATCGCGGGTAGCGAGCATCTTCACTCGCACTACAACTTCGCCGGATTTGCAGTTGAGACAGTGCACAAGTCATTACGCCATTCGTGCGGGTCAGAACTTACCTGACAAGGAATTTCGCTACCTTAGGACCGTTATAGTTACGGCCGCCGTTTACTGGGGCTTAAGTTCACACCTTCGCGATATTTCGCTAAGTGTTCCCCTTAACCTTCCAGCACCGGGCAGGCGTCAGCCCCTATACATCAGCTTTCGCTTTAGCAGAGACCTGTGTTTTTGTTAAACAGTTGCTTGTGCCTATTCTCTGCGGCCTGATTTCTCAGGCACCCCTTCTCCCGAAGTTACGGGGTCAATTTGCCTAGTTCCTTAACTGCAATTCTTCCGTCGGCCTTAGGATTCTCTCCTCATCTACCTGTGTCGGTTTGCGGTACGGGCACTACTTCTCTCTCTAGATGCTTTTCTTGGAAGCATGGAATCAGATACTTCGGTTCCGTAGAACCTTCCCCATCACGCCTCAGAATTGTTGGAACGGATTTGCCAATCCCAACTCCCTAAACGCTTAGACTAGCATCCAATAGCTAGCACATCCTATCCTTCTCCGTCACACCATCGATAATAACGATTATAGTGGTATTGGAATATCAACCAATTGTCCATCGACTACGCCTTTCGGCCTCGCCTTAGGTCCCGACTAACCCTGAGAAGACAAACTTTACTCAGGAAACCTTAGATATTCGGCCTGTAGGATTCTCGCCTACATCTCGCTACTAATGCCAACATTCTCACTCGTAATCAGTCCACCGCTCCTTACGGTACGACTTCAGCCCGATTACGACGCTCCTCTACCGCTCACGTAAAACGTGAACCCGTAGCTTCGGTGGTAAGTTTGAGCCCCGGACATTTTCGGCGCAGGATCTCTTGACTAGTGAGCTATTACGCACTCTTTTAATGAGTGGCTGCTTCTAAGCCAACATCCTAGTTGTCTTAGAAATCCCACATCCTTTTCCACTTAACTTACACTTTGGGACCTTAGCTGACGATCTGGGCTGTTTCCCTTTTGACCATGGAACTTATCTTTCATAGTCTGACTGCCGGACTGATAGTATGTGGCATTCGGAGTTTGATAAGGTTCGGTAAGCGCTATGCCCCCTAGCCTATT